>NZ_JAMYVL010000017.1:0-130017 GCF_040323955.1 Mesorhizobium sp. M0018
ACCCACCTCCCTCATCGGGCCCCTATTTTTACCCAACCAACCGCCCAACAACCCCCCCCCCGCCCCCCCCCCCCTCCCCGGTGCCCCCAACTTACCCACAACACCCGCCGGGCGCCCCCCGGGCCGGCCCGCGATTTCCTGCCTATTGCGGAGTCATCGATGTCCAGCCCGGAAAATCCGATCCTGTCGGTCAGTCGCGTGGAGGCCGTCTACAACGGCGCCATCGCCGCCCTGCACGGTGTCGACCTGTCGGTCGGCAAAGGCGAGATCGTCGCACTGCTCGGCTCCAACGGCGCCGGCAAGACGACGCTGCTACGCGCCGTATCCAATCTCCTCCCGGCCGAGCGCGGCACTGTTACCGCTGGCCGGATCACTTTCGACGGCGAGGATGTCTCCAGGGCAAGCCCCTCTCACCTCGTCCGCAAGGGTCTGGTCCAGGTCCTCGAGGGCCGACACTGCTTCCGCTCGCTGACGGTCGAGGAGAACCTTCTGACCGGCGCGCTCGGGCGTTCGTCCTCCCGCACCGGCGTCAAGGCCGACCTCGACCGCGTCTATGCGCTTTTCCCCAGGCTCACCGAGAAGCGGCGAACCCGGTCCGGCCTCACCTCCGGCGGCGAGCAGCAGATGACGGCGATCGGCCGCGGTCTGATGTCGCGGCCGAAACTCTTCGTGCTGGACGAGCCTTCGATGGGGCTGGCGCCGCTGATCGTCGACGAGATTTTCAGCGCTTTGAAGCGGCTCAATCGGGACGAAGATCTTTCGATCCTTGTCGCCGAGCAGAATTCGGCAGTGGCGCTGAAATATGCCGACCGCGCCACCGTGCTCGAAAACGGAAAGAGCGTGCTGGAAGGGTCGGCCGCCGACCTGCGCCAGCGCGACGACATTAAGACCTACTATCTCGGCGGCACGCCGCTTCCATCGCAACATTTTCCCCAGGAGACCGCAGCATGACCATCCAATCGAAGCAGCCGTCCGATATCCGCAGCGCCGTCCCCCCGGTTGAGCGTCCGTCGGCCAGAGCGCATGTCATCAAGACCGACGCCGAGGCGATCGCTGTGGCGGAAAAACTGGCCGCAGACTTCGCCAAGGACGCCTCCAGGCGGGACCGCGAGCGCATCTGGCCGAAGGAAGAGCTCGATGCGTTTTCGCAGAGCGGCCTGTGGTCGATCAACGTGCCGAAGGCCTATGGCGGACCGGAACTCTCCTATGTGACGCTGTCGAAGGTGATCACCATCATCTCGGCGGCCGATCCGTCGCTCGGCCAGATTCCGCAGAACCATCTCGGCGTCGTCGCCGCCATCCGCACCGTCTCTGATGAGGCCCAGAAGCAGTTGCTCTTCGCCGAAGTTCTGTCCGGCACGCGGTTCGGCAACGCGTTCTCGGAATTCGGCTCCAAGCGGGCGGCCGACTTCGAGACCAAATTCGTCGACGCTGGCGACCACGTCGTGGTCAATGGCCAGAAATTCTATTCCAGCGGCGCGCTGCTCGCCCATCTGGTGCCGATCGTGGCGCTCGATGACGAGGGCCGGGCCTGGTATGCCATCGCCGATCGCGGCGCGCCCGGACTGACGGTCATCGACGACTGGTCGAGCTTCGGCCAGAAGACGACGCTGTCCGGCACAGTTCTGCTGGACAATGTGAAAGTGCCGAAGACGCATCTCGTCCCCGGCTACAAGGGCTATGACCGGCCGACCGCCGACGGCGCCATCTTCCAGATCATCCAGGCTGCTGTCGATCTCGGCATCGCCAACGCGGCGATCGACGAAACCGTCAGCTTCGTGCGCACCAAGTCGCGCGCGTGGATCGACAGCGGCGTCGATCATGCCTGGCAGGATCCCTACACGATCCAGGCGGTCGGCGACCTCCGCCTGCGGGCCAATGCGGCCGAGGCGGTTCTGGACAAGGCCGGCCTTGCGGTCGACCGCGCCGTGGCCGATCCGAACGATAGGACCGTCGCGAAAGCGCAGATCGCGGTTGCCGAATCCAAGATCCTCACCACCGAGATCGCCATCAACGCCACCAACAAACTGTTCGAACTCGCCGGCACGCGATCCACACTGGCCGAGCACAATCTCGACCGGCACTGGCGCAACGCCCGAACCCACACGCTGCACGATCCGGTGCGCTGGAAATACGCGATCCTCGGCAACTATTACCTGAACGACGTCAATCCGCCGCTACACGCCTGGAGCTGAGCGAGAACGCCGTAAAGTCATAGAGGACTGTTCATGAGCACTGCCATCCCCGACAGGATCAAGGTCCTGTGGTTTCTTCCGACCCATGGCGACAGCCGCTATCTCGGCACCTCCGAGGGGGGCAGGGCGGTCGACCTGCCCTATCTGACCCAGGTCGCCAAGGCCGCCGACGCCATCGGCTATTACGGCGCGCTGCTGCCGACCGGCCGAAGTTGCGAGGACAGCTGGGTCGTGGCGTCGGCGCTGGCGCCGTTGACGCAGCGGCTCCGCTTCCTCGTTGCCGTCCGTCCCGGGCTGCAGTCGCCGACGCTCGCGGCGCGGATGACCTCGACGCTCGACCGCATTTCGGGCGGGCGCCTGCTCATCAACGTCGTCACCGGCGGCGACCCGGTCGAGAACAAGGGCGACGGCATCTTCCTCAGCCATGACGAGCGCTATGAGGTGACGCGGGAATTCCTCGATATCTACAAGGCCGTGCTGCGCGGCGAGACCGTTGCCTACGAAGGCAGACATTTCCGCATCGAGGACGGAAGGCTGCTGTTCCCGCCTGTGCAGACGCCGCATCCGCCGCTATATTTCGGCGGCTCGTCGGAGGCGGCCAATGCGGTCGCCGCCGAGCAGATCGATAAATATCTGACCTGGGGCGAACCGCCGGCTGACGTCGCCGCAAAGGTCGACCATGTGCGCGGCCTTGCCGAGAAGGCCGGACGCCAGGTGAGTTTCGGCATCAGGCTGCATGTCATCGTTCGCGAAACCAATGACGAAGCCTGGGCCGATGCCGACCGCCTGATCAGCCGCCTGGACGACAAGACGATCGCCGAGGCGCAGAAGGTTTTCGCGCGCATGGATTCCGTCGGCCAGTCGCGCATGAGCCGGCTGCATGGCGGCCGTCGCGACAAACTCGAAATCAGTCCGAATCTGTGGGCCGGTGTCGGCCTGGTGCGTGGCGGCGCCGGCACCGCTCTGGTCGGCGATGCGGCTACGGTGGCGGCACGGATCGATGAATACCGGCGCATAGGCATCGATACATTCATCCTGTCCGGTTACCCGCATCTGGAGGAAGCCTATCGCTTCGGCGAACTTGTGTTGCCGCAGTTGCCACTCGATCACGAGATCTCAACGCGGCAGACGGCCGTCAACATGGGCCCCTTCGGCGAAACCGTGGCCGGCGACCATCGCCCGTCGGCGCTGCGCGCGAGCCAGTCTTGAGCGCCAGCGCACCGATCATAGCGATTGTCGGCGGCGGCTTTTCAGGTGCGGCGACTGCGTTTCATCTGGCGCGACTGCTCCCGGCCGGTGCATCCGATATCGTGGTCGTCGAGCCCCGCGAGGGGCTCGGCTATGGTCTGGCTTACTCCACGGCCGATCCGGCGCATCGTATCAATGTGCCGGCGTCGAGAATGACGCTGATCTCCGGCCAGGACAGCCACTTTGCCGACTGGCTGGAGCAGACCAGAGCCATTGTAGACGATGCCGAGGCTATTGCCGCCTACGGAGCACTCTACCCGCAGCGTCGCGTTTTCGGGCGCTATGTGGAATCTCATCTCCGGCCCTTCCTTCTCAGCAAAACGATCCGCCATGTCAGGTCCGCCGTCGCATCGGTCGAGCGCACCGGCGAGGGCTACCGTCTGATCCTCGCTGATGGCGGGGCGCTCGCTGCCGACGCCGTGGTGATTGCGACGACGCATCCGCCGCCGGCCTTGCCGATGCCCCTGAAGTCCGTGGCTGGCACAGCCGGGCTGGTGGCCAATCCCTATGATCTCGAGAGGCTGGAAGCGATCGGCCGCGACGACCGTGTCCTGGTCGTGGGCACCGGACTGACGTCGGCGGACGTGATTGCAACGCTCGACCGCAAGGGGCATCGTGGCCACATCGTCGCGCTGTCACGCCACGGCTATCGCTCGCGCGGCCAAGCCGCGATGCTGGCCGATCCAATTGGCGATTTCACGACCCTGCCTTCACGCAGCGCAACGGCACTATTCAGGCGCATCCGGGTAACGATCCTTGATGCCAAGCGCCGGGGCGAAGACTGGCATCCGGTGCTCGATGCTGTCCGACGTCAGGGACAAACCATCTGGCAGGCCTTGCCGCTGGCCGAGCAGCGACGTGTGGCACGCCATCTTCGTGCGCTCTGGGACGTGCATCGCTTCCGCCTCGCGCCGCAAGTTGCGGACGTGCTCGATCGATGCGTCGCCGAGGGCAAGCTTGCCTATCGCGCCGCAACGATTGTCGGCGCCGAACAGGTCGACGGACGCATTTGCGTCAGGCAGCGACTGCGTGGCCAACGCAGCCTCGTTGTCGATGCTTTCGACAGTGTGATCGTGACGACCGGACCGGCGCACGCCGATATCTTGCGGACCAACACGGCGATTGCGGCGCTCGCGCGGATGGGATTGGTCCGGCTCGATCCGATTGGTCTTGGTTTGGATACCGACAGCCAAGGCCGTGCGGTCGGCACATCCGGGCGCCCGACCGATAGCATTTTCGTCAGCGGGCCACTGGCGCGAGGCAGCGTCGGCGAACTGATGGGAATTCCCGAAGTCACCGCACATGCCGAGCGCATCGCCGCCGAAATTCACCAATGGTTGGGATACCAAACGGCGTTGCGTCGCAAGGCGTCGTGAAGCTGCAAACACGATGAGGCTATCCAGATGACACTGACCGAACGCGTTCCCCTAGTGGAAACCTTAGTGGAAAGCCGGGTTCCCCTGAAATTTGCGATGCGACACCTGGCCGGAGCTGTCTCCGTGGTCACCGCAGGTGTTGGCGACGAACGGACGGGCGCAACCGTTACCACCGCCCATTCCCTATCGGTCGAACCAGAGGTGATGGTTGTCAGCATCAATCTGAACTCGTCTACCTGGGCAGCCATCAGCCGGCATCGGCATTTCTGCGTGAATGTGCTGCGTGCCGACCAGATCGCGATTGCCGACCGCTTTGCCGGGCGCGGTGGCCTGAAGGGGTCGGCGCGCTACGAGGGCGCTCGCTGGTCCAGCCTTGCAAGCGGCGCACTGGCACTCGACGAGGCGCTTGCCGCGGTCGACTGCACGGTTGAGGATACTATTATTCGCCACAGCCACGCGCTGATCCTCGGCAGCGTCCGGCATGTGGTGAGCGGAGAGCCCGGCCCGGCGCTGATCTATCATCACGGCGCATACGGATCGTCGTAAACGTATTTCGGTTCCTGGTGCTTGGCGGCGCGGCGAAGGTCCAGGCATTCAAATGAAGGTCTAATCTAGAATGCCTTGGAGAGAAAACAGTAAAGGCGAGGCAGGTCTTTTGGCGTCCAGCCAGAACCGCAGGGACTATAATGCCTTTATCGACAAGTGCATGGGAAAGTGAGCCGTAGGAAATCATGAATCGGCGTGCGACATGCCCAAACATGTCCATCCATCCAATCATCCCCACGCTGATCTCGCCATTATTCCATAAGCCCTGTCGCAATAAGCATCGGGAGTTATCGGGCGTGCCACCTTTCGCCACAAATCAGGCTCGCAAGGCTTTTAGGCGAGTTGGAGCCCGAGCTTCGATATTGTCTCGATCAACAAGGCGCGGGCGTCCTCGATAACGAGACTGACAAGGTTGTGGCTCAACGTTGAGTCCCGGGAACGTGTTGAACGCCGAAAATCGCTCGGCTGCATGCAACGGCGCTTAAAACTATGTCCATTCCGCTGTCCGTCACAATGTTACAAATGACCTGTTATTGAATTAATTATACCAAGGCAGAGTTCAATCCTCTCTCGCAGCACCAGATTGTTTCGCTGGCGCATCTTCCAAGGCCTCCTTGACCTGCTCGATGGTGATTGTGCGCGGTTGGCGAGGTTGCCGAAAAATATGGCGCCCCGCGACCTGCCGAGTGCCACGCGCACAGGCTCGTCAAAAGCTGTGGTCTTGCACACTCACCTCACGGCGCTCGCATGCGCCATGATGCGTGGGGAATGCATTCTGGTCTGCCCCTGCTGCAGGCGGCTTAACAAAGCTTGCAGCCGGGAACAATCGTTCAACGACTCGCGTTTCTTGCCAAGGCCCGCTTCTTTTGCAACGGGGCGGCGGGCGTCGAAGGCTCGCAAATGTCGCGCCGGCGTTTCAATCGCACTCGCCTCAGCCCTCACGATTTGGCTATTTGTGAACGCGTGTTTGATCAGGTTTGCGCAGATGAGCACATTGACCCTCTAAGCCTGGATGCCGAAGCCTTGGCGGTGATGATTGTCGCAATCTTCCGAAACGTGACTACCAATGAGCGCGAACTGCTGGAGGAAGTTAGGTCTCTTCGTCGCTCAAAAGGGGCAGAGAAGGCGCACTAGCTTGGCGGGCGTTCCGAGGCGAATTGGCCTAGTCCCGCTTTGGCACAGCCGTTTGGCATCTGAATTGCCCGTTGAGAATCGCCAGAGTGTAGCCACCGAGTTTGCGAAGGGGACGGAAACGGGCTTAGCCGAAGACTTATCGGATGTCGCGCTCACATTCGAATGTCCGGATTGCTTGCATCCGGCGGTAAGAAAGGGCTCTGCACTAAGAACAATCGCGCACTTCAGATGCGACGGGTGCAACGCCAAGGTGCGGATGACGTATCCGCAGAAGCTCGCGATCTTCGAAAAGCACAGGCTATTGGCCGCAGGCGACCGCCGCCAGCGAGGTCAGGAAGACTACGGTGCCCGCAACATCGATCGGGCCGCCGATGCGGCCGAAGTGGCTTCGCGACCTCTGCTGCGTGCGGCGACGCGTGCTTAAGCCTTCCTCATCCGCGCGACCTTTACGCAAGTTGACCACGGCAATGCGGTCAATCGGAATAATTCGGGCGAAGGGCTCGTTAGTTCTTTAGGCGATGCTAAAATATGGCAAAGCGTCCGAATGTCATTTCATGAAGCCCGCCAGACAGGCTGCGGCTCGCTCTGGCCTAACCTCGAAGGGAACCAGGGATGAAAATTTCGACTTCTCTCACAAGACGAAGTGTTGTCGCCGCGCTGGCGCTGGCCGCCGCATCGACGTCGGTATTGCCTGCCGACAAGGCGCTCGCGCAGACGAAGAAAACCACATCCGAGAAAAGTCTGTATGAGCGGCTGGGCGGCGTGTTTGCCATCGCAGCGGTGATCGATCACTTCAGCGACGCCGTCGTGAGGAACCCGATCGTAGGCCAAAAGTCCAAGAATCCGCAGCTGCGCAAATGGCACACCAAGAACCTTGAAAGGTTGCCCGGCCTCAAGTTCATGCGCACGCTGTGGGTCTGCGACGTTTCTGGCGGGCCCTTCAAGTTCGTCGCCACCAAGCCCGGCACGACGCCGCTCGGCCTCGAGGAGGCGCATCGCGACCTGCGGATTTCCCCCGCGGAATTCGATGAGGTCGCAGCCGAACTCGGGCGGACCTTGGATCATTTCAAGATTCCGAAGCCTGAGAAAACCGAAGTCCTGGAAGCTTTCGCCGCCCACAAGGACGAGGTCACCGCCGGCTACGTCAAGCGGGGCTGAAGCGCTTATATCGCGCGGGCATTCGTTCTGAGCATGGCGCGCGTCGCCGTGAGGCGCGGCCGCAGCTCAGCGCGCAATTTTCCGATGGTTCCTACTCCGAACCTGCCCGAGCTGTCTCCACTCTGAGCGACCCTACCGGCAACGGCCGCAGGAGTTCAGCCTCGGACCTCGTGAGATGGATCCAGGCCGCCCAGTCCGATGGCCGCAGCACAACCACTTGCCGGTTGTGATATGGCGCCACGTCCGGCCCTGGCTCGCTCGTCAGCATCGTGAACGTCGGCGGCTTGTTGCCGACACCCTCGCGCCACAGCCCGGCAATCGCCATGAACGAATGGCCATTCAGCGTGAACCTGTGCTTGGTTTTTGGATATTTCGTTCCCGTGAATTCGAAGAATGCCGACGCCGGAACGAGACAGCGCTTGCTGTTGCTGAACTGCCGGCCCTCCGAGCGAAAGTTGAATACAGGTCCGCCTTTTGGCCCGGCCGGAGGAAAGCCGAATGTCATCGACGCCAGTTCGATTGCGTCGCCGGCGGCGCGCATTACAGGTGCGGGGTCGTTGATGCGGATGTCATCCGCCTGCGGCAGATCCAGTTCGGTTTGATGGCTGGGGATTTTGAGCGCCAGCGATTCCATCATCCGGCAGTATTCGGCCCAAGCGATGTGCTGCTCGTAGTCATTGCACATGGAATGGCTCCGCACGCTCGATCGAGATCAGTTCAATATAGCGTTTATCGGTGGGCGCCGATTGCTGGCGGATTTGATATAAGCCTATTTGGGCCGGCGTGCGGCAGCGATGGCCTGCAACAGATTGATGCTGTTCACGTCGGGTTCGCTGGATGCGGCAACGGCAAATGCGGCGGCTTCGGCTATTTTCGCGACGTCGTCGCTGCTGATCGTTCCACGCTTTTCCAGCAGATTTACGAGTTCGACAACGAGAAGAAAGGCGTTCACACCATATCGTTCGGCTTTGAGCTCGAACTCGCCTCGAGCCAATCTCTCCGCGTCTCCTTCAGCCCGTTTGTCCACGTTGGCGTCCTCTCCTATGGCTACAAGCTATTAACGCTTAGCACGAATGGTTTAATCCTTCGAACTGGCCACAACCTTCGCCAATTGCCGGGCATAGTGTCGCCGGTGGCAAGGGCATGGGTTCAGCCAAGGATGAGACCAACCAACAGAACGGTAAGAATAAAGGACAACACGACGGCAAGTAGCCCGCATGCTTCCAAAGTGTTGGTTTGCCAAGCTTTCGTCGGGCGCCTCCGGTTTGAATTCCCGTTTCGCGAAACAAACTTCATCGGGCACCAGATCGGACGCGGAGCCGGCTTGAATTTGGCAAAGCGCTCCTCTTCATCTGCCCGGAAGGCATCTCCGCGAAACTCCGGAGCACCGTGTACGCGGCGCCGACCTGCCTTTCATCGACGCGGGCCATCACCAGTACGACACCTTCTGCGATCTTCGGCTTGCGCAGCTTCTGGGCAAAATTGGCAAAAGTTCCGAGAAGCACGCCGGCAAAGCCGCCCCAAGCCGCACCGACCAGGGCCATGCCGGTCATCCCCGCAGGATCAACGTCTTGAGCTCCAAAAGCGCTGAAGCCGGCCAACAGACCAGCCGTCGCGCCAAGTGCGGCACCAGCAATCGCACCCCGCCAGAGAGCGCTCATCTCATCGTCGTAATATCCAGCAACGCTGATCGGTTCATCATTGTCGTTGTAAGATCCGACCACGCTGATTTGCCGGCGACGAATCCCGGCAGCCTGAAGCTTGGCCACGGCACGTGCTGCCTGGGCATGGGAATTGAACAGTCTGCTGATTGTTTGCATTACGCCCAGGCCCGACGCCCGTTCGGAGCGTCGGGCCTCTCCTCCCTGGCTTTGAACTCTTCCGCCCGGACGCATCTTCGTCGCGCCAAAGCTCACCACAACGTGAACCAGCCGGCTACGTTCCTCAGCCGGGGCTTCGGTCCAATCCTGGAGTATCTTGCTTGGGACCTAAGTCTGACCAGCTTGGGCGCGCTGAGGCCATACCGAGCGGGGACGGTCGCCGGCTCGAAGAGAGGGTTCAGGATGCTATCGCAGACCCAAAAAGCTCAAAATGGCGATTACGATCACGATCGCGCCGACCAGCCAGATAATGTTGTTCATCATTGCACTCCTTCGCCTCCGGGCGGGGCGCACGCCGGGGCGAAGCCCGCCACGCAAGTAGAATATTAGATACGGCTAAAGGTTCCTCGTGGGGCCTCGCTGTCGAAAGAGCCCACCGCACCAGTCGGCACGGCGGGCGACGCAGCGTTTCACCCCGGTGGGGGCAGAAGACGGCGTTGCGTCCAAGGCTCAGCTGATGCTTCTGGACCAGTTATCAACCTGGCGCTCTGCCTCTTCCTTGGCGATGCCATATCGCTCCTGGATACGCCCCAAGAGCTGGTCCCGGTTGCCCTCGATCCGATCAAGATCGTCGTCGGTGAGGTCACCCCACTGCTCCTTCGCCTTGCCTTTGAACTGCGTCCATTTTCCCTTGATTTGATCCCAGTTCATATGTTCCTCCTTGCTTCCTGGGCCCGCACTGAAGCGGAGCGCGGACCGATCGGCATTTCAATGTTGGTGACGAATGAAGATTAGCAGCCGCTAAAAGTTCCGGTGCCGGCGCAAAAAGCCCGTCGTGCCCGTGCCGGACTGCGAGCTGATGTTGATGATGCCTGGAGCTTGATGCTCTTTCGCGGCACTGTCTTATGCCGTTGAAGGCGCTGAGCTTCTTGCTGGTTGGCCTTGGCTGGCAAGCCTCGAAAGGCTGCCCGGCAGCATTGTTCTGTCCTTGCCGATCATGAGCACGCCGCTGTCGGGCGCCAACAGTGCCGAGAACGGCAGCATCGCCGCGCCGATCGGCGAGGCCTCGGGGCCGAATTGTCCCGAGACGATTTCCGGCGCCACGATGCCGATGGCGCTGATCCTGTTGAACTGGGTCTGCACCTTTGCCAGCAGCTCGAGATGGATCGGCCGCGGCAGGATGCTGTCGAGAACGATCGCCTCGATGTCGATGACGGAGGTGATGGCGATGATCGCCTCGACCAGCGCATTGGCGCAATCGTCGATCCATTCGGACAGCGGTTCGCGCGCCCCTGGCGGCAAGGGGTCGAGTTCGCGCACGCGGTTGATCTCGATGCCGCGCGATTTGAGATGATTGACCAGCACATAGATCGAAGCGCGATGCAGCAGGCTCTGGTAGCGCGCCGGCTTGGCCGCCACCGAATCGAGGCTTGAAGGCGAGACCGGCAAAGGACCGAGCGCGGCGCTGTTGCCGTGCGGCCCGGTATGGACCTTGCCGCCTTGCACCAGTCCGCCGCCGACAAAGGTGTCGATCGAGATATGCATGAAGTCGCGGAACCGCGCGCCGGTCCCCTGGATGAGTTCGGCGAGTGCGGCCGATGATGCGTCGTTTTCCACGAAGACCGGGGTCTTCGGCTTTGTGGCGAAGAACGTCGTCAGATCGATTGCTTCCCAGCGGCTGCCGAGATCGTCGGGAAAGCCGAGCTCTTCGCTCCAGCCGCCGAGGAAATATGGCGAGGCGATGCCGACGCCGACGATGTTGGCATCGCCAAGCCCCTCGACCAGCTTGTCGAAATTGGCCAGCGACATGTTGCCTGCCTTGAGCACCATGTCGGGATCCGGAAAGCGATATTCGTGCGACTCGCGCGAGCGGACCTCGCCGGCAAAGTCGACGAGCACGGCTTCCAGCGCGCGCCGGCCGATCTTGATGCCGACGCTGTAGATACGCTCAGGTGCAAGTCGGTAGAGAGTGGATGGCGATCCGCGTTGCCCGAACCTTTTTCCCACTTGCTTTACGAATCCGGACGATTCCAGCCCGTCGACAATGGTGGCGACCGCAGCCGGCGTCAGATTTGCGGCGCGCGCCAGATCGGACTTGGATGCCTCCTTCAGGCGGCGAATGGCATCAAGCACGAAGCGCTCGTTATAATGCCGAACCTTGACCGAATTGCTGCCTTTTCCGGACAAAACCGGCGCCTCCCCATTCATTCCCGCAGAGCCACTCCAGCCGCTTGCAGCTTTGAGGCTGCCGCGGGGTCGAGCACTCCAATCGCACCCGTGCGCGACGCGACAGTGCCCTTCGCGGCCATGGAAGTCAATTTTCCAGTTGCGGCATTCGGCCATTTAATATAGCAAATTGAAAAAACAGGACTAGGGAGGAAAGGTGCTGCACTTGGGCGCATTAGGCGAAGCCGACGCCATGGTGAAGAGCGACGCGGCTGTCCCCGTTGCCCTGGTTCAGGCGACAAAAGCCTTCGGCGGCACGATTGCCCTCAAGGACGCGTCCTTCGAATTGCGCTCAGGCGAGGTGCTGGCTCTGCTTGGCGAAAACGGCGCCGGCAAGAGCACCTGCGTGAAGCTGCTGGCCGGCGTGTATCTCCCGACCGGCGGCCATGTCGAAGTCGATGGCAAGCCTGTGGTCTTCCATTCGCCGCACGACGCCCAGGCTGCCGGCATCTCGGTCATGCACCAGCACCCCGGTCTTTTCCCTGATCTTTCGGTGGCGGAGAACATCTATCTCGGCCATATGCCGCGCGACCGCTTCGGCGGCATCGACAACGCCGCCATGCTTGCCGGCGCGCGCAGGGTGCTGGCGACAGTCGGCCTCGACGTGCCGGCCGAAACCCGGCTCGGAATGTTGCGCACCTCCGAACAGCAACTGGTCGAGATCGCCCGCGCCCTGTCGCTCGACGCGCGGGTGCTGATCATGGACGAGCCGACGGCCGCCCTGTCGCAGCGCGAGGTCGAGCGGCTGTTCACTGTCGTCGCCGACCTGCGGCTGCACGGCGTGGCGATGATGTTCGTCGGCCACCGCATGGACGAGATCTTCCGCATCGCCGACCGCATCGCGGTGCTGCGCGACGGGCGTCTCATTGGCGTCAAGCCGAAGGCCGAGCTTGGCCGCGCCGCTGCCATCGGCATGATGGTCGGCCGTGAGGTCACCGACCTCTATCCGCAACGAAGCCACGCCACCGGCGCACTGGTGTTGGAGGCGAGGGGGCTTTCGCACGCCGGTGGCTTTTCCAATATCGACCTCAAGCTCCATGCCGGCGAGGTGCTCGGGCTCGGCGGCCTGGTCGGCAGCGGGCGGACCGAGATCGCGCGCGTGCTGTTCGGAATCGACCAGCCCGATGCCGGCGAAATCCTGATCGACGGCGAAGCAGTGCGCTTCGCGTCGGCACGCGACGCTATGGATGCGCGTATCGCCTATGTCTCTGAAGACCGCATGGGCCAGAGCCTGGTGATGGATTTTTCCATCCTCGACAACGCGGTGCTGCCAGTCCTCGACAAGGCAGCCCGCTCCGGTTTCTACGGCACGAACCGCGCGATCAATCTGGTTTCGGACTGGCTGAAGCGCATGAAGCTTCGCTTTTCCGGCTACGCGCAGCCGGTAAAGGAACTGTCCGGCGGCAACCAGCAGAAGGTGGTGTTGGCCAAATGGCTGCGCACCGAACCGCGCGTCCTCATCCTCGACGAGCCGACGCAAGGCATCGACGTCGGCACCAAGGCGGAAGTGCATGCGATGGTCGCCGACCTTGCCGCCCAGGGCATGGCAATCATCCTGATCTCCTCCGAAATGCCCGAGCTCATCGGCATGTGCGACCGCATCATCGTCCTGCGCGAAGGCCATCGGACGGCCGAATTTGCCAGGGGCGAAGCCACTCAGGAAAAGGTGCTGGAAGCAGCGACCAAGGCCGGCGAAAGCGCCGATGCGGCACAGGCCACCGGCGAGGAGAAGAGAAAAGGACCGCTCGACATACTGAAGCGGCGGGAGTTCGGTCTGCTCGCCGCGATGCTGGCGGTCGCCATCCCGGTCACCATCATCAACCCGCGCATGGTGAGCGCTGCAAACCTGACCGCCGTGTCGATGGATGCCGCCCTGCTCGTCGTTGCGGCACTCGCGCAGATGCTGGTGCTGATCACCCGCAACATCGACCTTTCGATCGCTGCGGTGATCGGCCTGTCGGCTTACATGGCGGCCAGCATGGTCCAGGCCTATCCAGGGCTCGACATCGGCATTGGCCTGATAACCGCATGCGCCGTCGGTGGCGTCGCCGGCCTGATCAACGGCCTCGTCGTCACCAGGGGAAAGATCCCGGCGATCGTCGTCACGCTGGCCTCGATGTCGACCTTCCGCGGCTTCAACTCGATCTGGGCAGCCGGTGACCAGATCAGCGCCGACGAAGTCACGCAAGCCTGGCTCGACATGACCGGCCTGAAGATCGCCGGCGTGCCGCTGATCGTCATCATCGCGATCGTTATCCTGTGCCTGGGCTACGTGCTGCTCTATCGTACGGCGATCGGGCGCGAACTGTTCGCCGCTGGCTCCAATCCCGACGGCGCGCGTCTTATCGGCATCCCCGTCGACCGCCGCATTCTGTTGGCCTTTGGCATGGCCGGCCTGCTCGGCGGCCTGTGCGGCGCGCTGTGGGCATCGCGCTATGCGACCATCGATGCACGCGTCGCGCTCGGCTTCGAACTCACCGTGATCGCGTCGGCGGTGGTCGGCGGCGTCGCCATCCGCGGTGGTTCGGGCACGCTGCTCGGTATCATCCTCGGCGCGCTCACGCTGCTCGTCATCAAGAACGGGCTGACGCTGGTGCGCGTCGACCCGCTGTGGCTGCAGGGCGTCTACGGCCTCGTGATCCTGGTCGCCATCGGCATCGACACCTTCATCGTGCGGCGGGCCGAGCAGGCAAGACAGGCGAGGGCGCGGTGAAAAAGTTCCTCCGTTCGATCGACTTCTGGGATCTGCTGCTGGCGACCTCTTGCGTGGCCATCTTCCTCTACGCGGCGATCTTCGTGCCGAATTTCGTTTCCGGCTTCAATCTCTCGCAACTGGCCGCCAGCGCCTCGGAAAAGGCATTGCTGATCCTGCCGATGGCGCTGCTCATCATCACCCGCGAGATCGACCTGTCGATCGCCTCGGTGCTGGCGCTGACGTCCGTCGTCTTTGGCTTGCTGGTCCAGGCCGGTGTGCCGACACTTGCCGCAATCCCGCTGACGCTCGTCATCGGCGGCCTGCTCGGCGCCTTCAACGGCTATCTGGTCTCGGGCCTTGGACTGCAGTCGTTGGTTGTGACGCTCGGCACCATGGCGCTCTATCGAGGCATTGGCTACATCCTGCTCGGCACCGGCTCGGTCAACATCCTGCCGCCCGCGGTCGTCGATTTCGGCATCAACAACCTGCCTGGCACCGAGATACCGTGGACCATCGTGCCCTTCCTGGTGCTGGCGCCGGTGTTTGCGGTCGTGCTGCAGAAGACGCCGACCGGCAAGCGCATCTACGCGCTCGGCGGCAGCCCCGAAGTGGCGCGCTATTCCGGCATAAACACGCGCCGGATGGTGCTGAACCTGTTCGTCGTCTCGGGCGTCGTCGCGGCGATAGCCGGCATCGTCTACACCGCGCGCCTTTCCAACGCCCGCGCCAACAATGCGCTCGGCATGGAGCTCGACGTCATCACCATCGTGCTGCTCGGCGGCGTCAGCGTCTTTGGCGGCAAGGGCCGCCTGACCGGCGTCATGCTGGCACTGGTCCTGATCGCCATCATCCGCAACGTGCTGGCGCTGAACCAGATCGGTGGCGACGCGCAGGGCATGATCATCGGCCTGCTTTTGATCGGCTCGCTGCTGGTCGGCAATTACTGGCGCTCCACACAGGAGATGCTCAGCAGATCCCGCGCAATGCGCGAGACAAAGGGGTGATCTCGGGCCCCTTCCTTCAAGCCCGAATTTTGACGGAGGAGTCACAATGAAAGCGTTTAGATTAGCCCTGCTCGCATCCGCGGTTCTGCTTGCGCCAAGCTCGCTGGCCTTCAGCCAGGAGTGCGCCAAGGAACCCGTAACGGTCGGTTTCCTGCCCAAGCTCGACACGGATCCCTACTTCAAAGTGGCCTTCGGAGGCGCACAAGAGGCAGCCAAGGAAATTGGCGGCACCGCTACCCAGGTCGCCCCATCGCAGGCGACCGCCGAGGCGCAGATCGAATTCATCAACAGCCTCGTGTCGCAGAAGGTCGGGGTCATCGCAATTGCCGGCAACGACGCCAATGCCGTCGCGCCTGCGCTGAAGCGCGCCGTTCAGCAGGGCGTCAGAGTGATTTCGTATGACTCCGATGTGGCCGCCGATGCGCGTGCAGTGTTCGTCAATCAGGTGAAGGGCGACAGCCTCGCCGAGATGATGCTCGAAAGTGCATTCGCCCTCAGCGGCGGTGAAGGCGAATTCGCGATCCTGTCGTCGACGCCGACGGCGACCAACCAGAATGCCTGGATCGACTTCATGAAGGCGAAGATGGCGGCCGAGCCGAAGTTCTCCAAAATGAAGCTGGTGCAGGTGGCCTATGGCGAAGAAAGCGAACAGATCAACCAGCAGCAGGCATTGGCGCTGGTCCAGGCGTTTCCCGATCTCAAGGTGATCATCGTCCCGGCAGGCATTGGCCTTCCGGCGGCCGCGCGTGCACTCGAGGAAGCGGGCATGATCGGCAAGGTCAAGCTGACCGGCCTCGCGCCGGCCACTCTGATCTCGAAATACATCAAGGACGAAGCGGCTCAGGATATCTGGTGGAACGTCACCGATCTTGGCTATCTTACCTATCAGACGGCCCAGGCGTTTGCGCAATGCAAGATCACCGGCAAGGAGGGTGAGAAGTTCACGGCAGGCAGGCTCGGCGAATACACGATTGGCGCCGGCGGCGAACTGATCCTTGGTCCGGCCAAGATCGTAACTCCCGAAAATCTGGCCGAATTCAAATTCTGATCCTGTAGGGCTTGAGTTCTAGGGGGCGCCGGTCCATCCGGCGCCCTTCCTAAAAACCTCTCGAATGAAACAGTGCGGGGCGGCAATGAAGATATTGCTTGCAGGCGAAACCTTTGCAGCGACGACCTCGGTTGCCATCGGCAGCGACGTGCTTACAAGTGCGACCTCGACAAATGGCGCGACGGCCTTCAATGCCGCGCTGACCACTGAAGGCATCGCGGTCACGCAGATCGGCGGCGAGCGTTGCAGCGCGGAGTTTCCCTATGACCTCGATGGGCTCGCCCAATATCAGGCGGTGGTGATCTCCGATGTCGGCGCCCTGACATTGCTGGTGACGCCGGATGCCCGCACCGGGCGTGTCGGCGTCAACCGCCTCGATGTGCTCAAGGCCTATGTCGAAGGTGGCGGCGGGCTGATGCTGGCCGGCGGTTACATGGGCTTTCAGGGCATGTTCGGGACGGCGCGTTTCCACGACACCCCGGTCGAGGACGTTCTGCCGGTCCGTTGCCTACCCTACTGCGACGGCATGGAGGTGCCGCAAGGCCTGCAGGCCTCCATCCTGCAGTCGTCACATCCGATTTTTTCCGGGGTGGAGGGGCCTTTGCCGCCGATTCTCGGCATGAACAAGCTGGAATTCAGGCGCGACGGTTCGTCCCGGCTTCTGGCGACCTGCCACCATCGCGGCACCGACTGGCCGCTCCTTGCCGTCGATAGCCATGGCCGCGGCCGCACGATTGCCTGGGCAACCGATATCGGCCCGCATTGGCTCTCGCAGGATTTCCTCGCGTGGCCGTTCTACGGAAGACTGATGGCGAATATGGTCCGTTGGCTTGCCGGCAATGAATGAGGAAGCCGGACACTAGGTTTGACCCAGTGCGGTTGTCCTGGCGCGGCCGATGCCGCGCGAGGCGCCGGTGACCACCACCACCTCGTCGGCTAGGTCGAATTTCGGCGTGAACTCATTTGCCATGCAATTCCACCTTGTTCTTCAAATCGGACCGGCTGCCATGTCGAACCGAATAGGCTCGCGTGAATTCGGCGCCCAGCAGAAATATCTCCGCTGAATAATAGACCCATAACAGCACGACGAGCAGGGCGCCGGCCGCGCCGTATGATGATGAGATGGCGCTGGTTCCGATATACCAGCCAATCAGCGACTTGCCGATGGTGAACAGAAACCCGGTGACCGCGGCGCCGATGCCGACATCGCGCCATTGCAGGCTGCGGTCCGGCAGCACCTTGTAGATTGCGGCAAACAGCAGTGTGATCAGGGCAAACGAGACGATCCCGTTGATGGCGCTCAGGATGATGGTGCCGAACGGCAGGTCGGCGTTGATGACCTCTCCGAGCGCCGAAATTGCAGCGCTTACGACCAGCGACACCAGCAGCAGGAAACCAAGCGCGGCGACCAGGCCCAGGCTTGCAATGCGTGCCCGCACCATTCGTGAAATCGTTGCCCCGCTCGGTTTGACTTTCCAGATTTCGTTCAGCGCCAGCTGCATTTCGCCGAACACGCCGGATGCGGCGACGAACAGCGTGACCAGCCCCAGAATGCTGGCAAGGGTTCCCGCTTCCTTCTGCGAGGCGTTCTCGATCGTCGCCTGCAGCAGCTCGGCACTTTGCGGCCCCATCAGGCCAGCGATCTGTGCCGAAAGGGCGAGTTGCGCCGCCTCGTGCCCGAAGGCCATGCCGGCAATAGCGACAACGATGAGCAGGATCGGCGCAAGCGAGGTCGTGGCATAAAACGCTATCGCCGCCCCATGGCTCAGCGCATTGTCGTCGATGAAGCCGATGACGCTCTGCTTGAGGAGCCTCCAGCCCTCTGCTGCCAAATTCCACATGTAGGCCTCGCATGCCTGTCAACAAACAAGTAGCGGCCGCGCAGCGCTGGGCGAGGGGCGAGAGGCCGGCGGGACAGGAGGGGGCGCGGAGCAGCATGACATTCCTGCCTCCCTTCCCCACGACAAGAACACCTCTTGCCCGAACACTTGCCACGCGCCGGCCATCATGATGCCATGCCGTTGCGGAAGATGGCGCGCTGGGTTTGGGGTGGGACGACGATGCTGTTTCCAGGGGCAACAGGGCGCATAGGCGTGGCGTTTGCCGCGCTGCTTGCCCTTTTATGCGCGCTGGTTTCTGCGCGGGCTGAAGGGCCGAAGGCGCTTAAGGGCGTCGCGCTCGTCATCGGGCAGTCCGATTATGAGCATGTCGGCAAGCTGCCCAATCCGGAAAACGACGCCCGCGCCATCGAGGAGATGTTCGACAGGCTCGGCTTCGAAACCGATGTCGCGATCAATCGCGACGCGCGCAAATTGCGGCGCGACCTCGAAGGCTTCGTCGACGATGCCGAGGGTGCCGACGTCGCCATTATCTACTATTCCGGCCACGGCATCGAAGCCGGCGGCGAGAATTTCCTGGTGCCGGTCGATACCGACATTACAGCGCTCGACGATGCCGGCGAGAAGCTGGTGCCGCTGTCGTCGATCGTGGCCGAGCTGAAGGCCAAGGTGCCGGTCACCATCGTGCTGCTCGATGCCTGCCGCAACGATCCGTTTCCACCGGGCACGCTGCTCAAAATCACGCCGGGCGAAGCGGGCGAGCCGATCGGCGCCGGCGGCCTCGGCGAAACCCGCAGCGTCGTGGCGCTGAACGGCAGCGCGCCGGCCAAGGTTTCGGCCGATGACAGCCTGGGCCAGGTCATCGGTTTTGCCGCCGAGCCCGGCAAGGTGGCCCTCGACGGTCCCGCAGATGGCAACAGCCCCTATGCGGCAGCCATTTTGCGTCACTTCGACACGATGGGCGGCGAGGAATTCGGCACCGTGCTGCGCATGATCGGCGAGGAGGTCTATCTCAAGACCGGCGGCCGGCAGCGGCCGTGGGTCAATGAAAGCCTGCGCCGGCTGCTTTATTTCGGTACGCCCGCCGAGGTGCCGAAAGGCGAGGAGGGCGAGATACTCAGCGAGCGTCGCCGGCTGCTGGTGACGATCTCGACGTTGCCCGACCCGCAACGCCGCCAGATCGAGACGATCGCCCGCGACGGCGGCGTACCGATGGATGCGCTCTATGCCATGCTGAAGACGCTGGGCACCGAGAAACCCAGGGATGCGGCCGAGCTCGATGAATTGCTGCGCGGCCAGACCGAGCGGCTGAAACAGGTACTAGACGAGCAGGCGATGCTGAAGAGCGAGGATCCGGAAATCGTGCGGCTTTCAAGACTGGCCGAGCAGGCGGTGCAAGAAGGCGCACTCGAAACAGCGCAGAAAATCCATGAACAGGCCAAGGCCCGCGTTGGCGAACTGTCGAAGACCGTCGACCAGGCCGAAGCCGACCTCAAGGCGCGTCGGTTCGAGTTTGCCGAGGTTTTCGGCGACAGCGCCAAAACCTACGAAATTTCGTTCAGTTATCAGGCGGCAGCGCAGGACTATGCCAAGGCCTATGAGCAGGTCGAGAAATGGGACGACCATCAAGCCTGGTTCTACAAGGCAGCCGAGGCCCAGGCGCTCTCCGCGCACGGTTCTTTCTCTGGCGACAATGCCTTTCTGGTGCAGGCGGTCGCTGCCTATGAAATAGCGCTGACCTATGTGTCGCGCGAAAACAGCCCGCGGCAATGGGCTGCCACGCAAAACAATCTCGCCACCACACTGTCGACGCTGGGCGAACGCGAGGCCGGTCGCGAAAACCTCGACAAGGCGGCTGCCGCCTTCGACCAGGCGCTGACCGTCTACACACGCGACGCCGATCCGGACGACTGGGCCTCGACGCTTGGCAATCTCGGCACCGTCTACTGGCGGCTCGGCCAGCGCGAGAATGGTATCGCACTGCTCGACGAGGCCGTCGCCTCCTTCCGCGCGGCGCTCGCGGTGCAAGCGGCGAAAAAAATGCCGCTCGAATGGGCGGCGACTGAGAATAATCTCGGCATCGTGCTGTCCGAGATCGGCGAGCGCCAGGCCACGACCGACAGTTTCCGCGCTTCGATCGAAGCGCATCGCGCCGCGCTGACCGAATACCGCAGGGAGCGCGTCCCGCTCGACTGGGCGTTGAGCCAGGTCAATCTCGGCGCGGCCTTGTTTCGCCTTGGCGAGCGTGAAAAAGACGTGCCGACGCTTGAGCAGGCAGTGGCCGCGTATCAGGCTGCGACCGAGGAGATGACGCGCGAGCGCGCCCCGGCGCAATGGGCGACGATCCAGAATAATTTGAGCTCGGCGCTGGAATCGATCGGCCAGATCAATGGCGACATCGCCACGCTTCAGCATGCTCGGGAGGCCGCAGAGGCCGCACTGACGGTCTGGACGCGCGAGCATGCGCCGGCGAGCTGGGCGAACGGCCAGTTGACGCTTGGCAATGCCTTGCAGCGCCTTGGCGCCAGGCAGGAAGGCAACGACGCGCTGCTTGAGGCGATCGCTGCCTATGAGGCCGCACTTTCTGAATATCCGCGCGAAAAGCTGCCGCTCGACTGGGCTTCGTTGAAGCAGAATCTAGGCTCGGTCTATGCGACGCTTGGCGATCGGGACACTGGCATCGACTATCTCCGGGAGTCGGCGTCCGCCTATCGCGAGGCCTCGCAGATCTATACCGCCGGCGCTGCTCCAATCGAGTTTGCTTCGATCGAGCACAGTCTCGGCAACGCTTTGGCGACCTGGGGCGACCGCGCCAGCGACAAAGCGGTGCTGGAACAAGCGGTCGCCGCCTATGGTGCAGCGCTCACCGTGCGAAGCAAGGACAGCGCCCCGAAGGACTGGGCGAAGACGCAGTACCGGCTGGGTGCAGCACTTTCCATGCTCGGCAAGGCCAATGGCGGTCCGGACGAGGCGCTCCAGCGCTCGGCGGCGGCCTATCGTGCGGCGCTCGAGGTGCAGAGCCGTGACAGCGATCCTGACGCCTGGGCGGCAACGCAATGGGGCCTGGGCCACGTGCTCCTGGTGTTGGGCGACCGCACGCAGGACGGCGAACCGTTCCGCCAGTCGGCGACGGCGCTAGAAGCGGCGCTGCCCTTCTACGACCTCGCCACGGTGCCGGAAGATCACGCCCAGCTGCAGAACGAACTCGGCACTGCCTATTACTACCTTGCCGGCAGCGCCAATGACCCATCGCTCTACCAGAGGGCGGCGGCCGCGCATGAAAAGGCACTGGCCGTCTATGCCACGTTGCCCGACCGCTCGCTCTGGGCCTCGGTCGAAGGCGACCTCGGCAATGCCCGCATGATGCAGGCAAACGCCAGCTCCGATCCGGACGCCATGGCCAAGTCTGTCCAGGCCTATGAGGCGGCACTGACGGTGATGAGCCGCGACAGGGATGCCGACGAATGGCTGCGCAACCAGGCAAACCTGGCCAGCGCGCTGTCGACGCTGGGCTACTGGCGCGGTGACGTCGCCCTGCTGAAGCGCTCGGCCGGCATCTATCGCTCGATCCAGAGCGTGCGCACGCGCGACCGCGCCTCCGAACCCTGGGCCAGCACGCAGGCAAGCCTGGCCAATGTGCTTGGCATGATCGGCGCGAAAGAGCCTTCGCCGGCTTTGTTCGCCGAAGCGGTCGCCGTCAACCGGGCGCTCGCAGACGAGGTCGGCCGCGACCGCGACCCCGACCGCTGGGCGAGCCTGCAAAACGAGATCGGCTATCAGCTGACGCTCGCCGGCCGCGCCGAAAACAACGTCGCCAAATTCGAGGAGGCAGTGCCGATCCTGCGCGAGGCCATCGCTGTGCAGAAGAAGATCGGTTCGGTGCCGGGCGTCGCCTTCACCGAGGACAGCCTATGCGATGTGCTTACCGATCTGGGTGCTGCCCGCAAGCAGAAGGCAATGGTCGAGGAAGCGATAGGCGCCTGCGAGCATGCGCTCGTCATCTTCAGTGAGCGCAAGATGGACGACCTTGCCGCCGGCTCCGCCAAGAACCTTGCCGAGGCAAAAGCCTTGCTGGCCGAATTGCAATAGCGCACAGGAAAAGGTGGCCGCGGCCGGTTTCGATTGGCAATGGGTTGCCGTTCCCTGCTATTCCCGCTTCATAATGCATGTCGCCCAAAAGTGTGCCGCGGTTTTGGGACAACGACATGCATAAAAACAAAGACTTAAAGCAGTGGACGTTCCAGTATGACCAATGTCGCCTTGACCGGGCTTGCCCGCGATCTTGCCAAGCGCGCCGCGGAAGGCCGCCCGGTGCGCATCGGCGTTATCGGTTCGGGCGAGATGGGCACCGACCTGGTGACGCAAGGCATGCTGATGCCGGGCATTTCGGTTTGCGCGATCTCGACGCGCCGCCCGCATACGGCGCGTGACGCCATCCGCATTGCTTATGGCGATCAGGCGATGGCAGCCGAAGCGGACAGCGCTTCGAAGGTCAGCCAGGCGATCGAAAGCGGCAAGATCGCCGTCACCTCGAACGAAATGCTGGTCACCAATCCGCTTATCGATGTCGTCATCGATGCCACCGGCAAGCCCGGCGTCGCCGCCGATTTTGACCTGATGGCGATGCAGCACGGCAAGCACCTGGTGATGATGAATGTCGAGGCCGACGTTACCATCGGCTGCTATCTAAAGCAGCAGGCCGACCGGCTCGGCGTCGTCTATTCGGTCGGCGCCGGCGACGAGCCGTCGAGCTGCATGGAGCTGATCGAGTTCGCCTCGGCGCTCGGCTACACCATCGTCTCCGCCGGCAAGGGCAAAAACAACCCTCTCAACCACGACGCCGTTCCCGACGACTACCGCGAGGAGGCGCTGCGCCGCAACATGAATCCGCGCATGCTGGTCGAGTTCGTCGACGGCTCGAAAACCATGGTCGAGATGTGCGCCATTGCCAACGCCACCGGGCTGGTGCCCGACGTTCCCGGCATGCACGGCCCCAAGGCCGATCGCGACGAGCTGGTCAAGGTGCTGATCCCGCGCGAGCAGGGCGGCATCCTGTCGAAGAAGGGCGTCGTCGACTACACCGTCGGCAAGGGCGTGGCGCCCGGCGTCTTCGTAATCGTCGAGGCGACGCATCCGCGCATCATCGAGCGCATGGACGATCTGCATATCGGCCACGGCCCCTATTACAGCTTCTTCAGGCCCTACCATCTGACCTCGCTGGAAGTGCCGCTGACGGCGGCTCGCATCGCGCTTTACGGCAAGCCCGACATGGTGCCGCTGCCGCGGCCGGTGGCCGAGGTCTGCGCCGTGGCCAAGCGCGATCTGGCGGCAGGCGAGGTTTTCGATGCGATCGGCGAGACCTGCTACCGCTCCTGGACCATGACCGTCGAACAGGCCCGCGCCCATCGCGCCGTGCCGGTTGGTCTGCTCGAAGGCGGCAAGGTGCTGAAACCGGTGAGGAAAGGCGAATTGCTCACCGCCGACAATGCCGCGCCCGACCCGACGACCAGGCTGTTCGCCTTGCGCCGGCTGCAGGACGAGATGCTGTATGGGAATCTTGGTGATGGCTGAGGTCCGTAAATCCGAGTTGAAGCGGGAAAATGGACGCCCTTCTCTGGCAGAGCGGCTCACGGCCATTGCCGATGATCTCAAAGCCAAAGCCGGCAAAGACGGGCCGCCCGAGAACAAGGACGAGATCGACGACTTGTGGGGGCATCGCTGATATCTGTCGACATTCTAGGCTATCGCGATTTTGATGTCGGCAGGACAGTGGAGGGCGCGAAGGAACGCCACGTAACGGCTTTTCTACCGGTTGCTATTGCCGACAGGAACGGTCGGCCATCACCGCCGACCGGCTCCCCCAGAAGCCCTACTTCCCCAGCTCGATAGACCGCAGCCGCGCCGCTTCCACCGCCTCGGTGAGCAGGCGCGTCAGCCGGTCCTCGCCCATCAGTACTGCAAGGGCCGCAGCCGTGGTGCCGTTGGGGCTGGTCACCTGCTGCCTGAGCACGCCCGGCTCCTCGCCGCTTTCGGCGGCCAGCGATGCGGCGCCGTAGACCGTCTGCATGGCCAAGAGCTTGGCAGTCCCGGTCGGCAGGCCGGCTTTCTCGGCGGCCACGGTCAGCGCTTCGATGAAATGGAAGATATAGGCCGGCCCCGACCCGGAGACTGCCGTCACCGCATCCATCAGGGCCTCGTCGTCGATATCGGCCACTTGCCCGCTTGCCGAAAGCAGGTCGGCGACGAAGCGTTTGGTGTCGTCGGAAACCAGCCTGTTGGAAAACACCACCATCATGCCCTTGCCGATCGCCGCCGGCGTGTTGGGCATGCAGCGCACGATCGGCGCGCGGTCGCCGAGAATACCTTCAAACGTGGCGACCGGTGTCCCGGCGGCGATGCTGAGGAAGGTGGTCCGGCCATCGTTGAAGCGGATGTAACCAGCCGTCACGTCGCGGATCACCTGCGGCTTCACCGCAATGACGACGAGAGCCGGCACGGCGTCAGCCGGGATGGCGCCGGCATCGGCGCCAACACCGCAGCCCAGTGCTTCGGCACGCTTGCGCAAGTCGGCATTGGGCTCGACCACGAACACCGCAGTCGGAGCGAGCTTGCCGGCTTTCAGCCAGCCCGAGAGCATGGCGTAGCCCATATTGCCGCAACCGGCGAGAACAAGCCTGATCGTCATCGAAAGCCTCCCATAGAGATGGCTTCCCCATAGACGTTCGCGGCAGGGCGGGGAAGCCCTGTTGGGACCGTGATCGGGCGGAAACCCCGACCTTGCGGTTGGGATGCGCATGTAGTCGCGCAGTCGCGCGGCGACCAAATTAACCTTTTATTTCCTATGCCTGTTTAGCATCGCTTAAGCAGTGGCGGTCGCTACGCCCCAGCCCGAGGGGAAGGCTCCAGAACCATGGCTTATAGGAAAAATCGTGAACACTGGAGGAACCAGCAGTCCTTGCTGTCGCTCGTCGAGGCGGTGCGCGGCGAGGACGAAGCATCGCTGGTTTCGCTAGAGGACCGCGAAGGCCCGTCATGGCGCGAGGATGCCGCCACACGCCATCGTCTTGCCCGCTCGCGCCGCGAAGCGTGTGCCAGTCCGATCCTGTTGGCAGCCGCCGGCATAAGCCAGCCCGATCCTGATGAGCCAAAGGCCGGCACCATACTGATGGAAGAGGCTGCAGCGGCCGATGGGTTTTTCGACCCCGCTGGCCCCCTTGGCGGCCCCGATGCCGGTTCCGCCGATCACGCAGCATACCGGGCAGCGCCGCCTCCCGCTTCGCCGGTCGAGGTCGCGCGCCCAGGGCCGATCGGTGCCGTGTTGTCGGCGCTGCGCAGGCTCATGCCCGGTAGCGCGCCGGAGGAGGTGGCGTCCGGCGAGACTTCTGCCGCCACAAATTCCGGCGCAGCCATGCCGCCCGCCTTCCCTCCACAGCCGCTCTATGCCGGACAGGCACCTTATCCGCAGCAACCCGCGCCGCCGCATCCGACCTATACTCAGGCCCGGTCGAGGAAGGCAAATCAGGCCTCGGAAGCCGCCGATCAGCAAAGCCAGATCGAGGAAATCCGCGCCAGCCTGCGCGAATTCCGCGAGGTCGTTCGCGAGCTCACCGAAAACCGCGCGCGCCGCCGCTATTTCTGAGCGTCGAATAAAACATGCCGATTTCGAGTTAACGGCATGGGACGGCGCATTGACGGGATTGCCCGGCTCGATTTTCGTGAAAATGCCGCGCTGCATGTCCGCCCGCAGCGCATGGTTCTGGGCAACGGCCTGCATAAAAGATATCTGGAGCGCGCCGCATGGATGTTTTAACGCGGCAGGCTTACGCGATCGGCGTCGAGGGTGGTTCATGGCTGAGTTGATTGACGGAAAAAGCGTCGCCGAAGACGTGGTGCGGCGGGTCAAGGCCCTGACCGCCGAGCTGGCGGAAAAGGGCGGACGGCAGCCCGGTCTCGCCGTGGTCATCGTCGGTGAGGATCCGGCGAGCCAGGTCTATGTCGCCTCCAAATCCCGCACCGCCAAGGAATGCGGCTTCCATTCGGTTCAGCACACGCTGCCGGCCGAAACCTCCGAGCCGGACCTGTTGAAGATCATCGGCCAGCTCAACGCCGATCCGGCCATCAACGGCATCCTCGTGCAGCTTCCGCTTCCCGGCCATATCGATTCCGGCAAGATCATCCAGACCATCGCGCCGGAGAAGGATGTCGACGGCTTCCACTTCATCAATGTCGGCAAGCTCGGCACCGGCGAACTCGAGACCGCCTTCGTGCCTTGCACGCCGGCCGGCTCGATGCTGCTGATCGAACGCGTGCGCGGCAAGGACCTGTCCGGTCTCAATGCGGTCGTCGTCGGGCGTTCGAACATCGTCGGCAAACCGATGGCCAATCTTCTGCTTGCCGCCAACTGCACCGTCACCATCGCACACAGCCGGACCAGGGACCTGCCGGCGCTTGCCCGCACCGCCGATATTCTGGTTGCAGCCGTCGGCCGGCCTGAAATGGTCCGCGGCGACTGGGTCAAGCCTGGCGCCACCGTCGTCGATGTCGGCATCAACCGCATCGCCGCACCTGAAAAGGGCGAAGGCAAGACGCGTCTCGTCGGCGACGTCGCCTATGCCGAGGCGGCGAACACGGCCGGCGCCATCACGCCGGTGCCTGGCGGCGTCGGACCGATGACCATTGCCATGCTGATGGCCAACACGCTAGCTTCCGCCTATCTCGCAGCCGGATTGAAACGGCCTTCCTTCTGACCAGAAAGCAGCGTCCTTGCCGAACCTCACTGTTCCCTTAGAACGGCCGGTCACCAATGATCCCGTTCAGGGCGGGCGGCAGTTCGGGTTTCTGTTGGTCGACAAGTTCTCCATGTTCTCGCTGGCCGCGGCAATCGACACGTTCCGGTCGGCGAACCGGCTGCTCGGCCGCGATTTCTATGGCTGGACTACGGTGTCGGCCGACGGCGACGCCGTCATGGCGTCCAACGGCCTGCCGCTCAAGATCGACTACGCGGTTGCCGATCTGCCGCCGGTCGATATCCTGTTCGTCTCGGTCGGGCTGACGACGGAATTTCCCGGCAAGAGCAAGGTGCTGGCAGCGCTGCGCAGTTGGGGCCGGCGCGGCAATGCGCTCGGCGCGCTTTCGGTCGGCTCCTATTTGCTTGCCGAAGCAGGCCAGCTCGATGGCTATCGCTGCACCATCCATTGGGAAAACCGCGCCGGCTTCCTCGAACGCTTTCCGGACATCAACTGCACCGGCAACGTCTTCGAGATCGACCGCAGGCGCTACACCTGCGCCGGCGGCACCACATCGATCGACCTGATGCTGGAGATCGTGCGCGGTGACTTCGGCTCTAGCCTCGCCAATGGCGTCGCCAACCAGTTCCAGCATGAGCGCATCCGCTCGGCCGGGGACCGCCAGCGCGTCGGCCCGGAACGCGACCTGACCGGCAAGTCGGAGAAGCTGCGCCGCATCGTCGAGCTGATGGCCGACCATCTCGACGAGCCGCTGTCGGCGGTGCAGCTCGCCAAGTCGGCGGGCCTGTCGGTGCGCCAGGTCGAGCGCCTGTTCCTGCGCCATCTCAGTGTGACGCCCGGGCGCTACTATATGCGGCTTAGACTCGAGCGGGCGCGCGAACTGCTGCGCCAGACCAACATGCCGATCCTCGACGTGGCGATCGCCACCGGCTTCACCTCGCATTCCTATTTTGCCCAGAGCTATCGGCTCCAATTCGGCCGGCCGCCTTCCGAGGAACGCCGCACGACCTATTGAGGGTTGCACAGAGGTGGCGCAGCTTCGTACTCCACCCGGGCTTGTGTCGCGACGCAGCGTCAAATAGCTTTCCGGCGCCGAGCGGCGGCGGCTGACGGGGGGATTTTTGATGACGGGATTTGTGCAGAGCGTCGCTGCGGCGGCCCTGTTGCTGTGGACGACAGGGTTCGGCTTCGCCGCCGATCGCGTCATCGTCATTCTCGATGCCTCCGGCTCGATGTGGGCGCAGATCGACGGCAAGCCCAAGCTCGAAATCGCCCGTCAATCGCTGCGGAACGTGCTGCAATCGGTCCCGGCCGAGGAGGAAATAGGCTTCATGGCCTATGGCCATCGCGAGAAGGCCAGTTGCGACGACATCGAACTCATCGTGCCACCGCAGGCAGGCTCGGCAAGTGCGATCTCAGCCGCGGCCGACAGCTTGAAATTTCAGGGCAAGACGCCGTTGACCGCCGCGGTCAAGCAAGCGGCGGAAGCATTGAAATACACCGAGGACAAGGCGACGGTCGTGCTCATCACCGATGGCATCGAGACATGCAACGGCGATCCCTGTGCACTCGGCAAGGAACTGGAGGCTGCTGGCGTCGACTTCACCGTCAATGTCGTCGGCTTCGGCCTGACGGCGGCCGAAGGCAAGCAGATCGGTTGCCTCGCCGACAATACCGGCGGCAAATATATCGAAGCGTCGGATGAAAAGGCATTGCAGGACGCCCTCGTCGAGACCGTCGCGCCTCCGCCACCCGCCCCTGAACCGACTCCCGCCCCGCAGCCTGCTCCCCAGCCGGCGCCCGCTCAGCCGGCGGAGTCCAATTTCGTGCCCACCGTCGTGCTTGCCGAGGGTGGCGATCCCGTCACCGACGGCAATGCCTGGGAGATCTACAAGGCGAATTCCGACGGCACGCGCGGCGATCCCGTCACCACCGAATATGGCACCTACAGAGGCAATCTGGAGCCGGGCGACTATATCGTCGTCGCGCGTGCCGGCGAGGCCAGGGCCGAACAGAAGATCACAATAGAGCCTGGCCAGGTCGCCAAACCGCACTTCAACTTGAATGCCGGCACGCTGGTCATCCACCCCAGGCCGAGCGAAGGAGCGGACGTTGATGACGGCGCGGCTGTCGTAATCGGCTATCCCGGCGTCGACACCCCGCCGACCTATTACGGTGACACGAAAGTCGTGCTGCCGGCCGGTGACCAGAAGGTGACGGTCACGATCGGCCAGGGCATGGTTATCGAGACGATCCCGCTTGCCGCCGGCAGGGTCATCGACAAGGACATCATCGTCGGCGTCGGGCGTGTCGTCGCCAACGCCTATTATGATGCCGGCGGCGACAAGGCCGAGGGTTCGGGCATCGGCTTCAAAGTGCTCCAGGCGAAAAAGAACGTCGACGGAACCAGGCAGGAGGTGACTTATGCCTACGGTCCGGACAGCAAGTTCGATCTGCCGCCCGACGATTATGTAATGGTCGCGACGGTCGACCTTGCGGTGGCCGAGCAGCCGTTCAGCGTCAAGGTTGGCGACCATCAGGATCTGAAGATCGCGATGAACGCCGGCATGCTGACGATAACCGCGCCAGGAGCCTCGAAGATCGAGATATTCGAGGCCAGGAAGGCCATCGACGGAACCCGCAAGTCGGTCGGCTACGCCTATGATCAGAAGTATCAAGCCACCCTGTCGGCCGGTGACTACGCGGTGGTTTCGGAGAAATCGGACAACAGCTCGAAGGAAGGCACGGTAACGGTCAGGGCCGGCGCGCGAGCCGAACTGACGGTTCAATAGATCCAGTGGAGAGCAGCCATTAGCCGCTCTTCCCTATTGCCGAAAAAATCATGCCGTACCGAAGGCGCTGGCGCCATGGTCGGCGCGTCCCACCAACTGCCGGAACCCGGCGAAAAGCTCGCGGCCGAAGCCGAATTCATTGCCTATGAGGTCGCTGTCCGCGGGGCGGCGCAGTGCGAAATCGCCGGCTGGCACCAGTACCTCCAGCGTCCCGGCCTCGGCGTCGAGCCTGATGATATCGCCGTCATGGATCCTGGCGATAGGCCCGTCCTCCGCCGCTTCCGGCGTCACGTGGATCGCCGCCGGCACCTTGCCTGAAGCGCCCGACATGCGGCCGTCGGTGACCAGCGCCACATGCTGGCCGCGGTCCTGCAGGATGCCGAGCACGGTGGTCAGCCTGTGCAATTCCGGCATGCCGTTGGCCTTCGGACCCTGGAACCGAATGACGGCGATGAAGTCGCCGGTCAGCGACCCCGCCGTGAACGCCTCGTTCAGGCCTTGCTGGCTGTCGAACACCTTGGCCGGCGCCTCGATGATGCGCCGCTCCGGCTTGACCGCCGATGTCTTGATGACGGCGTGGCCGAGATTGCCCGAAAGCACTTTCAGACCGCCGCTCGGCTGGAACGCCTTCTTGAACGGCGCCAGCACCTTCTCGTCCCCGCTCTCGCGCGGCGAAGCCTCGCGCACGACGCCGCCGTCGGCGCCGAGCCTGGCCTCGACCGCGTAGGGGCGCAGCCCTTCGCCCCACACCGTCTGCACATCCTCATGCAGGATGCCCGCGTCGAGCAGTTCGCGGATCAGGAAGCCGAGCCCGCCGGCAGCATGGAAGTGGTTCACATCGGCAAGGCCGTTCGGATAGACTCGCGCCAGCAGAGGCACGGCTTCCGAGATGTCGGAAATATCCTGCCAGGTAATGGCGATGCCGGCCGCCGCTGCCATGGCGATCAGGTGGATGGTGTGGTTGGTCGAACCGCCGGTGGCGTGCAGGCCGACGATACCGTTGACGATCGAGCGCTCGTCGATCATCCGCCCGACCGGCGTGTAGGCGTTGCCGAGCGCGGTGATCGCCAGCGCCCGCTTCGTCGCCTCCCTGGTCAGTGCGTCGCGCAACGGCGTGCCGGGATTGACGAAGGAAGCGCCAGGCGTGTGCAGGCCCATGATCTCCATCAGCATCTGGTTGGAATTGGCGGTACCGTAGAAAGTGCAGGTTCCCGGCCCGTGATAGGATTTTGATTCCGCTTCGAGCAGTTCGGCCCGTCCCGCCTTGCCCTCGGCATAGAGCTGGCGGATCTTGGCTTTTTCGTCGTTCGGAATGCCGGTCGTCATCGGCCCGGCCGGGATGAAGACCGCCGGCAGATGGCCGAAGGTCAGCGCCGCGATCACCAGTCCAGGCACGATCTTGTCGCAGACGCCGAGATAGACGGCGGCATCGAACATGTTGTGCGACAGGCCGATTGCCGCGGCCATGGCGATCACGTCGCGCGAGAACAGCGACAGCTCCATTCCGGGCTGGCCCTGGGTGACGCCGTCGCACATCGCCGGCACGCCGCCGGCCACCTGGGCGATGCCGCCGGCCTCGCGCGCCGCATCCTTGATCAGCCTCGGAAACGTCTCGAAAGGCTGATGCGCCGACAGCATGTCGTTATAGGAGGTGATAATGCCGAGATTCGGCACCCGGTCGCCGCCAAGCGCCACCTTTTCGGAAGGGCTGCAGACGGCAAAGCCATGGGCCAGGTTGCCGCAGGACAGCACGGCCCGGTTGGCGGTGCGGTTCGAGGCTTCGGCGATGCGGCCGAGATAGGCCTCGCGACCGGGCTTGGAGCGCTCACGGATGCGCTGGGTGATGGCTTCGATATCGCGTCTTGCGGTCATGGCGGTCGGTCCTTTCAGGCGAGGTCCCGCAAACACCTTCCGGCTGTTGCCGGGACCTGCAGCCAAGTTGAGATCAGGGTGCCCAGAAAACCTCTACGGGCTTTTGAGTGGCATCGAGCACGGCGCGAATGGGCTTTCGTGTTCCAGTTCCAAGCGCGGCCTCGAATGCGCTGCGTTTTTCCGCGCCCTCGATATGCAGCGCGATGAAGGCGGCTTTGATGATCCGCGCCAGTGACAGCGTCAGCCGTGGCTCGCCGGCGCTTGCCGCATGAACCGGAAGCACGACCCTTTGCGACGACGGATCGAGCAATCTTGCCAGGTTCTCGGCATCCGGAAAGAACGAGGCGGTGTGGCCATCAGTTCCCATGCCGAGCACAACGACGTCGAGTGGCCAGGGCAGCACTTGCAGCGCCTCGCTGTCGGAGACCGCTGCACCCTCGATACTTGCCGCGGCGTGGTAGAGCGGCACGAAATTCGCGGCGGCGGCCGCGTTCTGCAGCAGGTTGGCGGCAACCAGGCCGGCATTGGAGCGCGGCGATGAGGGCGGCACGAAGCGCTCGTCGACCAATGTTATCGTCACCTTTTCCCAGGCGATCGGAACGGTCGAAAGCGCCGCGAAGAATTTCGCCGGCGTCGTGCCGCCCGAGACCGCAAGCAGCGCCGTGCCGCGCTCGGCGATCGCCTTTGACAGACGGCCGGCGACGTGGCCGGCAAGCGCTGTGGCCAACTCCTGGCGTCCGGCAAATTCGTGCCAGTTGTAGGCGCCGCCTAATTGCTCTCGTGCCATGTCCGCCCGTCGCGTTCGATCAGCGCAATCGAGGCCGAGGGGCCCCATGTGCCGGCGGTGTAGCCTTGCGCCTCTTGCCTGCCGCTTTCCCAGGCGTCCTGGATCGGGTCGATCCATTTCCACGCCGCCTCGACCTCGTCGCGGCGCATGAACAGCGTCTGGTTGCCACGGATGACGTCCATGATCAGCCGCTCATAGGCATCGGGGGCGCGGCCGTCGAAGGATTGCGCAAAACTCATGTCGAGCGGAATCTGGCGCAGCCGCATGCCGCCCGGCCCCGGATCCTTGATCATGATGAACTGCTTTACGCCCTCGTCGGGCTGCAGCCTGATGACCAGCTGGTTGGCGGAGATCGGCCCGGCGCTCTCGCCGAAGATCGAATGCGGGATCGGCTTGAATTCGATGACGATCTCCGAAACGCGCGTCGCCAGCCGCTTGCCGGTTCGGAGGTAGAACGGCACGCCCGCCCAGCGCCAGTTGCCGATCTCGGCCTTGAGCGCAACGAAAGTCTCGGTGTTGCTGTTCTTGCCGAGTTCCTCGACATAGCCTTTCACCGGCCCGCCGGCCGAGGCGCCGGCACGATACTGCCCGCGCACCGTGTGCTTCGGCGCTTCGTTGCCGTTGATGCGCTTCAGCGCCCGCAGCACCTTCAGCTTTTCGTCACGGACGGCATCGGCGTCCATCGACGACGGCGCCTCCATCGCGACCAGGCAGAGCAGCTGCAGCATGTGGTTCTGCACCATGTCGCGCAATGCGCCGGCCTTGTCGTAATAGGTGACGCGGTCTTCCAGGCCGACAGTCTCGGCCACGGTGATCTGCACATGATCGACATTGGCGGAATTCCAAAGCGGCTCGTAGAGCGCGTTGGCAAAACGCAGCGCCATCAAATTCTGGACCGTCTCCTTGCCGAGATAGTGGTCGATGCGGAAAATCTGGCTTTCATGGAAGTCGTCGCCGACCAGGTCGTTGAGCGCGCGCGCCGAAGCGAGATCGCGGCCGATCGGCTTTTCCAGCACGATGCGCGAATTCGGCGTGATCAGCCCGTGCTCCTTCAGCTTGTGCGAGATGTCGCCGAACAGCGCCGGCGCCACAGCCAGATAGAAAGCGCGGATGTGTTCGCTGTCGCCGATCGCCTTCTTCAGCCTGTCGAAGCCGGCACCTGTGGTTGCATCTGCCGGGATATAGGAGAGCCGCGCGAGGAACGTCTTCAGTTCCGTGGCGTCGATATCCTCCGGTTTCACATGATCGGCAATCGCCTGCCTGGCGAACGACTGGAATTCCTCGTCGGTCATCTTCGAACGCGATGTGCCGATGATGCGCGTCGGCTCGGAAAACTGGTGGTCGCGCTGCCGGTGGTACAGCGACGGCAGAAGCTTACGTTCCGAGAGGTCGCCGGTGCCGCCGAAAATGATGAAGTCGAAAGGGTCGACGGGAATGATCTGGCTGGTCATGGTCTGTCCGCTGTGACGCCGGTCGCGATAACGCGGCTGATATAATCTAATCGATTTAAACTTGCCAGTGCCATTGCGTCACATCCGCGTGTGCTCTTGACACCGGCGCTGGCCGGAGGCTTGTCGGCAAGCGATGCTTCCGGAGCCTTCGCAGTTGCAGCATAGAGCCGGATGGCAGCGAAAGCCAAAGGAGAAATCGTCGATGGACGCACATCTTTCGATGGCCTGGCCAAACGCGTCATCGATCGCTTTCAACGATGAGTGAGAAAAGCATGCGCCTCAAAAATAAGGTCGCAATCATCACTGGCGCTGCCTCGGGCTTTGGCGAGGGCATGGCCAGGCGCTTTGCCGAGGAGGGCGCGCGGGTAGTCGTCGCCGATCTGAACGCCAAGGGCGCAGAGCGCGTTGCCGGCGAGATCGGCGAAAAGGCGATCTGGACCCAGACCGACGTCTCGCTGCGGTCCGAATTCGACGACATGGTCAATGCCGCAATGAGCGCCTTCGGCCGCATCGACATCATGGTCAACAACGCGGGTTACACCCATCGCAACGGTGACATGCTGGAAGTCGACGAAGCGACCTTCGACCTGATCACATCAGTCAACATGAAGGCGATCTACCACGCAGCGCTTGCAGTGGTGCCGGTCATGGAACGGCAAGGCGGTGGCGTCATCCTGACGACGGCCTCCACGGCCGGTATCAGACCGCGGCCCGGCCTCACCTGGTACAACGCCTCGAAGGGCTGGGCGATCACCGCGACCAAATCGATGGCGGTGGAACTCGCGCCGAAGAACATCCGCGTCAACTGCCTTTGCCCAGTTGCCGGCGAGACCGGCATGCTCGCGAAATTCATGGGCGCCGACACACCCGAGATCCGCGAGAAGTTCCGCGCGTCGATCCCGCTCGGCCGGCTTTCGACGCCGCTCGACATAGCCAATGCCGCGCTTTGGCTTGCTTCGGACGAAGCGGCTTTCATCACTGGCGTGGCGCTGGAAGTCGACGGCGGACGTTGTATTTGAACGGCCGGGGCCTCCGGCGGAGGACTGGCTGACGGCGAGCGACCCGCAATCGCTCTGCCGGCCCTACGCCCCGGTTTTGACGTAGCTCTTGTAAATCCAGCCGCGCTTGCCGTTGTAGACGATCTGGCACCATTGCTTGCAGCTCATCACTTGCACCGAGGTCTTGGCCGGCACGGTGAGAATCGCGGCCGCATTCTTTTTTGGGCCGGTGCGCATGGTGACGGATCTCAGGATGCGTCCGGTACCGGCAGTATTGGCTCTTCCGGAATTTGCCTTGGTGCTGTTGTCGTCTTCGCTCGCGGTCTGCGTCGGCAGTTGCGGCTTGGGCGTGGGGATGGCGGCGGTCTGCGCGCCATCGGGCCCGCTGTTTTTCGTTGAGCTGCCGGGAGCCGCGACTTTGGCAAACAATGCCGCAGCGTCGGGTTTTGCTGCCGGGTCGGCGAATGCCACCGAAGCAGACGATTTATCGGTCGCCTGCTCGGTCTGGCTTGCCAGCTGGTCGGATGCTGCCGTGGCGGCGGCCGATGCCGTCTTTGGCCCTGTCCAGCGCGGATCGTTGGGAGCCAGCGCTGGTATCTCGGCTTCCGCTGCGGCCACCGCTGGGGAAACCGCATCTGCCTTGCCCGTCGTCCGCGGCGGCGCAGCAACCTTGGCAGGCATGATCTTCGTCGTCTTGACCGGGATGGTCGGAACGATCTGCTCAGGACTTGCGGCCGCTTGTCGCTCATTTGCCGGCAATGCCAGCCACAGTGCCACCGCGGCAACGCCGAGCAGTGCGACCGTGCCAAGCGCGGCTATCACCAGATGCGCGTTCGACCGGACCCCGTGCCAGAACGTCGGCCGCATATCGTAACCGAATTGCATCGCAAGGCGCCGTCGTTCCGGCGCGCCGAAACTGAAGGGCTCTCTCACACTTGCCACCTCCATTTGCGGGCCGATGTTCTTACGACCCATGCCGGAGAGCCGGCATTTCGATCGGCATCGGTCCCAAACCAAAAGCGGGCAGGCCCGCAAAAATTCCCCGTTCAGCTGCCCACGAGCATCATCTTTCGCCCGCGATTGTGGCATCACTGCGCCCTTGGCGGGAATTCTGCGCCCCGGTTAAGGATTCTGCAACGTCTGGTTAGATCCTGTCCCGCAACGCGTACCAGTTGAGCGCAAGGAAGAGCAGTGGCGCGCGCAAACGCCGGCCGCCGGGGAAGGGTGGAATTTTCAGGTCCTCGATCAGCTTCAGCCGGTCGCGGTTGCCGGCGACCGTCTCGGCATAAAGCTTGCCGAAAAAGTTCGACAGCATGACGCCGTGGCCGGAATAACCGCCGATCGAGGTCACATTGGGCATCACTTCGCGCACGAACGGCTTTCTCGGCACGGTGATGCCGACGTAGCCGCCCCAGCCATGAGTGATCTCGACGTCCTTCAGTGCCGGATAGATCTCGGCAATCTGCCGGCGGATGTGGATGTGGATGTCCTTGGGATCGTTGACCGCATAGATCTCGCGCCCGCCAAACAGCAGCCGCCCATCCTTCGATTTGCGGAAATAGCGCACGACAAAGCGCGAATCGTCGACCGCCTCGCCACCCGGCAACACTTTGGAATCGGCTCCCAGCGGTATAGTCGCGCCGATGAAGGAGCCGATCGGCATAATATGCGCGGCACTCACCGGTTCGAGCGTGCCGCCATAGGCGTTGACCCCGATCAGGCATTTAGCGGCGGTGATCGTGCCCTTCGGCGTCACAACCCTGACCTTGCCGCCGCCGGAGGTGATGCCGGTCGACGGCGTCTGCTCGAAAAGCCTTGCGCCGGCCTCTGCCGCGACTTTCGCGGTGCCGATCACCAGCTTCAGCGGATGGACATGGCCGGTGCCGGTGTCGCGGGTGCCGCCGAAATAATGCGTCGAGCCGAGCCGCTCGGCAGTCTCCGCGGCATCCATAAATGAGATGTGCGGATAACCGAACCGGTTTGCCATGATCTCGGCATGCGCCTTGTAGTCGTCGACATAGCGCTTCTTGTGCGCCACCGACATCTGGCCGGGCATATAGTCGATCTCGATCTGGTGCATCGCGGCAAAGTCGAGCAGATGCGCCTTGGCCTCTTCGGCAAGGTCGAACAGCGCCTTGGCGCGGGAAAAGCCGTATTCCGCTTCCAGTTCCTCTGCCCAGGCCCGTTGTCCGGTGCCGAGCTGGCCACCATTGCGGCCCGATGCGCCGTCACCGAAACGATGCGTTTCGATAAGCACGACATCCGCGCCTGTCGTGGCGAGATGAGCCGCCGCCGACAGGCCGGTAAAGCCGCCGCCGACAATCACCACATCGCATGTCCGGTCGCCGTCGAGCGCCGGATATTCGGGCCTTGGCCCGGCCGTGTCTTCGTACCAGGAGCGGCCGGGGGAGATTGGGGATTGGTAAGTCATGATGCTCGGCTAGGGGAGTAGGGCAGTAGGGCAGTAGGGCAGTAGGGCAGTAGGGCAGTAGGGCAGTAGGTGTCTATTCAGCCGACAGCTTGCGGATCAGAAGCCGCAAGAGCTTTCCTACGCTCTCGCTGTGGGGCATCAGTGACTCGACCGCCTCGCGAGAGGTAATTCCAACCCTTTGCGCGATTAAAAGGTGTGTCTCCAGTTCCTTGAGTGATCCCTGGGCGATCCTGAGAAACTGCTGGTAGGAAGCTCGGCTTTCTCGGCCGTAACCCTCGGCGATGTTGGCGGGCACCGACGTTGCTGCCCGACGCACCTGACCCGTCAGCCCGTAGATCTCGTCTTTCGGCCAAGTCCTTGTCACCTGGTAGATTGCAACTGTTAGGTCCATGGCTTGCTGCCAAACGATCAGATCCCTGTAAGATGCGATCTTGTCCGTCATCCTTGCCCTACTGCCCTACTGCCCTACTGCCATATTGCCCTACTCCCCTACTCCCCTACTACACATTCAGCAGCAAATACTCCCTCTCCCACGGGCTGATCACTTCCATGAAGGTTTCGAATTCCGCTCGCTTGATCGCCGCATAGGTGGCGGCAAATGACTTGCCGAGCAGCGCGCCGAGTTCTTCGTCTGCCTCGAACAGGTCGACGGCTTCGAGCAGGCTGCGCGGCAGGTCGATCTGGTCCTCGTTGGCGGTCGTCAGAACCGGCGGCTCGGCCTTGATCTTGTTGGTCATGCCGATCAGTCCGCAGGCAAGCGATGCCGCCAGCGCCAGATAGGGGTTGGCGTCGGAGGAGGGGATGCGGTTTTCGACGCGCCGCGCCGCCGGGTCGGAGCGGGGCACGCGGAAGGCCGTGGTGCGGTTGTCGTAGCCCCATTTGTTGTTGACCGGCGCCGAGGCCGACTGCGTCAGCCGCCGGTAGGAATTGACATAGGGCGCAAACATCACCAGCGCGTTGGGCACATGTTTCTGCATGCCGCCGATGAAGTGGAAGAAGGCCTCGGTCTCCGAGCCGTCCTCCGCCGAAAAGACGTTCTTGCCGGTCTTCTTGTCGATGATCGACTGATGGATATGCATGGCCGAACCGGGCTGCCCTTGGATCGGCTTGGCCATAAACGTGGCGTAGATCTCGTGCTTGAGCGCCGCCTCGCGGATGGTTCGCTTGAACATGAACACCTGGTCGGCGAGCTCGATCGGATCGCCGTGACGCAGATTGATTTCGAGCTGGCCGGCGCCCTCCTCGTGGATCAGCGTGTCGATCTCCAGGCCCTGGCTTTCGGAGAAATGGTAGATGTCGTCGATCAATTCGTCGAATTCGTTAACCCCGGCGATCGAATAGCCGGCGCCGCCGCCGATCGGCCGTCCCGATCGACCTACTGGCGGGGTCAGCGGATAGTCCGGATCGGGGTTCTTGCGCACCAGGTAGAACTCGATCTCGGGTGCCACGACCGGCCTCAGCCCACGCTTGTCATAGGCGGCAAGCACGCGCTTCAGCACGTTGCGCGGCGTGAACTCGACCGAGCGGCCGTCCTGGTGGACGAGGTCGCAGATAACCGCCGCAGTAGGGTCCTCCTCCCACGGCACCACCGTCAGCGTCGAGAGGTCAGGCATCAGCTTGAGGTCGCCGTCGTCCTCCGGATAGTGGAAGCCGTTGCCGTCCTCCGGATAGCCGCCGGAAATCGTTGTCATGAACACCGCCGAAGGCAGCGCCAGCGAGGTGTTGGAGGTGAACTTCTTCGATGGCATCATCTTGCCGCGCGCAACCCCGGCCTGGTCGGGTGTGATGCATTCGATATCTTCGATGCCGCGCCATTCCAGCCAGGCGCTGACTTCCTTCCAGTTCTTGACGCCACGTTGGTTTTTCACGAAGGCAGGCGTGCGGGCGCGTCCTCCGCGGCTCGACGGACGGACTTCCTTTTTTGCAGGCGGCATCAATCACCAGATTTGTTGCAGATTGTGGAGTATAGCCGTTGCCGGCGACGAAAGGGAAGGGGAGCCGGCTGGCGTCCGCCTCGACTAGCCGGGGAAACACAACGACTTCCGGATAAAAACATCCTGGTCTAGGGTCGGCGTCCCGCAACGCCGCAATTGAAGACGTCGAATGCAACACAGCCGCAAACTGACAACGATCGGCTTCGATGCCGACGACACGCTGTGGCAGAACGAACAGTTCTTCCGCATGACCGAGCAGCGCCTCTCCGCGCTGCTCGCCGACCACGCCGAGGAGGATCGGATTTCGGCAAGATTGCTGGAGGCCGAGAAGCGCAACCTCGCGGTCTACGGCTTCGGCATCAAGGGATTTACGCTGTCGATGATCGAGACGGCGATCGAGGTCACCGAAGGCCAGGTGCCTGCCTCAACCATTGCTGAAATTCTCGCCGCGGGCCGCGAGATGCTCAGCCATCCGATCGAGCCGCTTCCCCATGCGCGCGAGACCGTGGAAAAGCTGGCCGGCGCTTACCGCCTGGTGCTGATCACCAAGGGTGACCTGTTCGACCAGGAACGCAAGCTCGCGCAATCCGGCCTTGGCGAGCTGTTTGATGCCGTCGAGATCGTCAGCGACAAGAGCGCGGCCACCTATACCCGCATCTTCAGCCGCCACGGCGACGGCCCGGAAAAGGGCATGATGGTCGGCAACTCGCTCAAGTCGGACGTCGTGCCGGCCATCGAAGCCGGCAGTTGGGGCATCCACGTTCCGCATGAGCTCACCTGGGTGCTGGAACATGTCGAGCCGCCGGTCTCGGCACCGCGCTTTCGCCAGATAGCCAATCTCGGTGAACTGCCGGGCTTGATCGAGCATATTGGCGAGATTGATTGATCAGGTCTGCAGCCGAGGCATCGCGGTAGGCGTCAGGTGCGGCCGACCCCGACCAGCCGGTCGATCACCGGCTGCAGCCGTTCGGTGGTGATCGGCTTGACGACCACTGCATCGATGACGCTGGACAGGCCCAGGCTCTCCGGCGTGCCGGTCTTGACGGAAAGCAGGATCACCGACGGAAGCGATCTGCCTGACGCCCTTCGCAGTGCATCGATACCCGACAGCAAGGCGTCGCAGTCCCCATTCTCCGCACCGCCGTCGAGAACGACAGTGCCGGGAATCAGCGCATGCAAGGCCTTTGCCGCGGTTTCGGGAGTTTCCGAGATCGGTTTGAGGCCGGACCGCTCGACGATCTTTGAAACCACGACCCGGTTGATCGGTGATTTTCCGACCACCAGCACCCGCGAGAAATCCGGGAGCATCCGCGTCTCCACGTCCCGGCTAACGAAAGGCAGCTGTTTTGCAGTCTCGATGTCGCGATTCGCAGGGCACATGGCGGGGCAGGCCGTTGTTCAATGTTTCAATGCAGGGTTGAAACTCGAGAGGTAATTGGCGTGAGATCACTGCTCATGTCAAGCTCAAATGGCGTATCAGGAGAATATCGCAAGAAACATTAAAATTAAAATTAAATGCTTTTCTTTGCCGCCGCTCGAAAGGAGAAGTCGCCACCACAAACGGGCAGGCTCAGCTAAGTTTGGCTGTGCAGCGCGAACGCGTCAACTAACAGCTATAGCCAGATTGACGAAAGGTTGGATGAAGTCGAGGCAAGTCTGTCGCGAGCTTGTCGCATCGCCTCGCCGGACTACCCTTCCTCGTTGGCTACACACGTCTCTTTGATCGACGGGAGATGACAATGGAACTCGTGACTCACAAGAAATTCAAAAATGGCCGGTTGATGCCATGGGGAAAGGGTACGGTCGTTACCGGCGCGAAGGGGTTTGTCTACCTTTCCGGAAACACCGCGACCGCCGAGGACTACGATCCGATCGGCAAAAGCGGCGGCGGCGCCATTGGCGGTGCAGCGGCACAGTGGCGCACAATTCTCACCAATATCAAATCAGACCTGGAGGAGCTTGGCAGTGCGCTCGAGCATCTGATCAGGCTGACCTTCTTCGTTAAGGGACCATTTCCCGATGGCGGCGTTTTGAGCTCTCCCAATTTTCGCCTGGACGTCTTGGACGAATTCTTTGCGGTGCACTGCCCGAAGCACTGCAGCTACAACAACCCGCCGCCCTCGGAAATTATTGGCGTTGCAGCGCTTGCGCAGCCTGATCTTGTCATTGAAATCGTTGCACTAGCGGCTCTGCCGGATTAGGCAGGGCCGCTGCCTGCGAGGTGCGATAGCCCGCGTTCAAAAAAGGCGCGGTGCGGTAGAATTCATTAGTCGTGGCTCCGCTGTGTGACGATAACCGGGATCAGCAGATCGCCCCAGTTGCCGTCGCCGCCATGGTGCCGTGCCGAGCGCACCAGCTCGACCGAGACGCCGGCCTCGACCGCCTTCATCACCGACTGATTGAGCCTGTGCAGATCGTTCGCCAGCATGCGGATGGTCGCCTGCTGGTCGACATTCATGCTGGTGGCCTGCTCTTCGGCCCGTTCCTTGACGCGGCTTATCGATGCCATTGGTCTTCTCCCTGTGTTGCCATGCCTGTTGTGTTGCCATGCCCGCTTGGGCGTTCCCTCTGTTTGTCTGCTGTTCCGCTATTCCGCCGCCGGCCTGAATTGGGCGTGCTCGGTCGATCCATGCATGGCCGTGGTCGAAGACTGGCCACCGGTGATCGCCATCGAGACGGCGTCGAAATAGCCGGTGCCGACCTCGCGCTGGTGCTTGGTGGCGGTGTAGCCATTGGCTTCCGCGGCGAATTCCGCCTCCTGCAGTTCCGAATAGGCTGCCATCTGCCGCTCCTTGTAGCCGCGGGCGAGCTCGAACATGCCGAAATTGAGCTGGTGGAAACCGGCCAGCGTAATGAACTGGAACTTGTAACCCATGGCGCCGAGTTCCTTCTGGAATTTCGCAATCGTCGCGTCGTCGAGATTCTTCTTCCAGTTGAAAGACGGCGAGCAATTATAGGCAAGCAGCTTGCCCGGATGGTGCTTGCGCACACCTTCGGCAAACGTCCTGGCCTGCGCCAGATCGGGCTTGGAAGTCTCGCACCAGATCAGGTCCGCATAGGGCGCATAGGCGACGGCGCGGGCGATGCAGGGCTCGATGCCGTTGCTGACATGGTAGAAGCCCTCCGCCGTGCGGCCGGCGCCATAATCGACGAAGGGCCGGTCGCGTTCGTCGATGTCGGAGGTCAAGAGCTTTGCCGCTTCAGCGTCGGTGCGCGCCACGACCAGCGTCGGCGTGCCCATGACGTCGGCGGCAAGCCGCGCGGCGTTGAGGTTGCGGATGTGTGCGGCGGTCGGGATCAGTACCTTGCCGCCGAGATGGCCGCATTTCTTCTCCGAAGCCAGCTGGTCCTCGTAATGGACGCCGGCCGCACCCGCCTCGATGAACGCCTTCATGATCTCGAAGGCGTTGAGCGGCCCGCCGAAGCCGGCTTCCGCGTCGGCGACGATCGGGGCGAACCAGGTGTCGACCGACAGCCCGTTGCCTTCCGAAGTCTCGATCTGGTCGGCGCGCTGTAAGGTGCGGTTTATGCGCTTGACCAGCTCGGGCGCGGCATTGGCGGGATAGAGCGACTGGTCCGGGTACATGGCGGAAGCGGTGTTGGCATCGGCGGCGACCTGCCATCCTGACAGATAGATCGCTTTCAGCCCGGCCCGCACCTGCTGCATCGCCTGGTTGCCCGACATGGCACCGAGCGCGTTGACGAAATCCTCTTCATGGATGAGCTGCCACAGCCGGTTTGCCCCCATTTCGGCGAGGCTCTGCCGGATCTGCACCGAGCCGCGCAGCCGCTTCACGTCGTCCGGCGAATAGGGCCTTTCGATGCCATCAAAGCGGCCTTGCGGCGCCGACGGGACGAGGTTGTAAAAGTCGGTCATTGATCACTCCAGGCGGTTTTGATGCCGGTTTAGGAAGGCGTCGCAGAGGGAAAATATGTGCGCCATATGTGTGACACCATTTACACGTCGGCACGACGCAAGCGAGGTAAACCTCCTGATCAGTCATAAAATAAGGGAAAACCTGTGTTGTGTTTGACTGATGAGAGCTGTAAATCTGTCATGATTGTAAAGACAGCCATGCCATCAGCGGATGTAAATTTCTGTCAAGGAAACTCGATTGGCCGACCACAAAATCTTTGCCGGGCCGCGCATTCGTCGCATCCGCAACGCCAAGGGGCTGACCCAGACGGCGATGGCCGAAGGGCTCGGCATCTCGCCGTCCTATCTCAATCTCATCGAGCGCAACCAGCGGCCGCTGACGGTGCAACTGATCCTGAGACTGGCAACCGTCTACAAGGTCGACCCACATGAATTGCAGGGCGAGGCGAGGGGGTCGGTCGCCGATTTGAAGGAAGTGTTTTCAGATCCGTTGCTGGCCGGCGAACTGCCGGGCGACCAGGAACTCATCGAGCTTGCCGAGGCGGCGCCAAATGCTTCCGCCGCCGTCATAAAGCTGTTTCGCGCCTATCGCGAGCAGGCCGAGCGATTGTCGGATATCAACGAGCTGCTCGCGCGTGAGGGCAAGGCCACCGCCCTCTCCGGTGCCAGGCTGCCGATCGACGAGGTGCATGAGATTTTCGAACGCCGGCCGAACCATTTTGCCGCGCTCGAAGAGGAAGCCGAGGCATTCACGTCGGTGCTCGATCCCGGCGACGATCTGTTCAGTGCGTTGAAGGCCTGGCTGCGGCGTGAATTCGGCATCGTCGTCAAGGTACTGCCGGTCGCCACCATGCCCAACTGGCGGCGTCGCTATGACCGTCACTCGCAGCGCCTGTTCCTGTCCGAGCGGCTGTCGCCATTCGATCAACTGCGCGAGGTGGCGATGGAGGCCTGCCTGATCCGCATGAGCGTCGCTGTCGCCGCCGAGATCCAGGTGCTGAAGCTGACCACCGACGAAGCCCGCCGGCTGGCGCGTTTCGAGCTCGGCCGCTATGCCGCGCACGCGCTGATGATGCCCTATCAGCCTTTTCACGCGGCGGCGGTCCGCGCCCGCTATGACATCGACATGTTGCGGTCGCGCTTCGGCGTTTCGTTCGAGCAGGCGGCCAACCGGCTGACCACCCTGCAGCGGCCGGGTGCGCTGGCTGTGCCGTTCTTCATGCTCGAGGTCGACAATGCCGGCAATCGCTTCCGCAAGGCGGGCAGCCACGGCTTTCCGCAAAGCCGCTTCGGCGGCGGCTGTCCGAAGCTGCCGGTCCATGCCGCCTTCGCTCAGCCCGGCCAGATCCTGGTCGAGGCAGTGGAAATGCCAGATGGCGCAGCGTTTCTCTGCATTGCCCGCACGCTCGAGGGGCCGCAGGGCTCGTTTGCCGAGCGCCCGCGGCGCACGGCGCTGTTGCTCGGCTGCGACATCGGTTTTCGCGACGAGGTCGTCTATGGAGCGGCATTGCCGGGGCCGGCCGCCATCGGCAAGACCGGACAGAGCGCCGCTGCGCTGGCGACGCCGGTCGGCCCTGCCTGCCGGCTGTGCGAACGCATCGGCTGCCTCGCCCGCGCCGAGCCACCCGTTACACGTCCGCTCGGCCTCGACGAGATGGTCACGGGACTGTCGGCGTTCGATTTCCAGTGATTCGGCTCCAGCAATATTGCGGCTGAATCTTCGACCAAAGGACCTCATCTGTTCCTGCGGCGGCAACCAGTAAGCTGGTTCGCGGTTGCCGGCCAAAATATTGGTTCAGCCAAAATATTGATTCAGCCGAATATTGATTCAGCATTGACGGTACGGTATCAAAAAAAAGAACTGCGCAACGGTCGGGGGATCAATCATGGGCAGGACAGTTTTTTGGCTTGGCTTGGCGCTCGCGTTTTTGGCCGATCCCGCATTGGCTGAAAAGTCCTCGGATTTCTTCAATTCCTATCAACACTACAATGATGCCGGCAAGGCGTTCCTGGACAAGATCGATCCGAAGACCGGCGCGATAAATCTTGCCGAAGGCATCCATCTCGACCTCAAGGACAAGTTCTATTTTCTGGACAAGAAGGACACGCTCTCCGTCCTCACCGAAGCCTGGGGCAATCCGCCCGACTCTGGTTCCGATGCCCTCGGCATGATCTTTCCAGTCTCCCATGATCCCATTGCCGACAACAATTGGGGGATAGAGCTGCGCTGGGAAAAGATCGGTTACGTCGACGACAGCGACGCCGCGTCCATCGATTACAATGAACTGCTGCGCAACATGCAGTCAGACACTCTGTCCGGCAACGATCAGAGGGTAAAGGATGGCTATGCGCCCATTACGCTGATCGGCTGGGCGTCGCCGCCGGTTTATGACGCGGCCCACAAGCGCCTGCACTGGGCCAAGGAGCTGCAATTTGGCAACGATGTCGCCCATACGCTCAACTACGACGTCCGTTTCCTTGGCAGGGAGGGCGTCTTCGTGATGAGCTATATCGCGACGGTGGAACAATTGCCGGAGATAAGGCAAAGCCTGGATGAGGTGCTTGGCCTCGCGGACTTCAATACCGGCAAGACATACGCCGATTTCGTGCCGGGCGTCGATACGGTTGCGGCGATTGGCGTCGGTGGCCTGATTGCCGGCAAGCTGGCGGCGAAAGCAGGTTTTCTGGTCGTGGCGCTGATCGCGCTGAAAAAGTTTGGCCTGCTCCTGCTGGTTCCGCTGGCCGGTCTCTGGCGTTTTATCCGCGGCAACAAGAGCACCTCGTAACGCATCATCGACAAGTCGCCTCGGATCATCGCCGGGCGAGGGGCGAGGCGCCCTCATCAGTGCGCCAAACGGAACATCGAACTGGATCACGCCCGGCCTTCTGCTTTGCGTTACGCGAATGAGGCACGTCTCTGTCGTCCATTGCACATCGTGCTGCTCCGAATTCGCCGACAGTCATACCCATGACCGATACCGCATCATCTCCGGTTGCCGCTTCGCCGATCGTGTCGCCGCAAGGCGAACGCGTCGGCTTCCTGCTGGTATTCCTGTCGGCGTTGATGTGGAGCTTCGGCGGCAGCATTGCGCGCTTCATCGACAACGCCGACAGCTGGACGGTGGTGTTCTGGCGCTCGGTCTGGGCCGCCGCCTTCCTGCTCTGCTTCATGGTCTGGCGCGATGGCTGGCGTGGCACGCTGAAGCTGTTTCGCGGCATGGGCCTGGCCGGCCTTGCGGTGGCGTTCTGCTTCGCCACGGCGTCGACCTCTTTCGTCGTGGCGCTTGCCTATACCACCGTCGCCAACATCCTGTTGATGCAGGCCGGCGTGCCGCTTCTGGCGGCGCTGTTTGCCTGGGCGCTGTTTCGCGAACGGGTGGCGGTGGCGACCTGGGTGGCGATCGCCGCCGTCATTGCCGGCGTCGCCATCATGGTGTCGGAATCGCTCGATGGCGCGGTGTCGCCGATCGGCGACGGGCTGGCGCTGCTCATCGCTGTCATGTTCTCGATCGCCACCGTCATCACGCGCCGCTTTGCCCATGTGCGCATGACGCCGGCGACCTGCCTCGGCACGATGCTGGCGGCCGCCTTTGCGGCATCGCAGGCGTCGGCGCTGGGCGTCTCCAGCCACGATATGGGCTTCCTCTTTGCCTTTGGCGTGATCAATCTGGGACTCGGTCTCGCCTTCTTCGCCACCGGTGCCCGGCTTGTTCCGGCCGCTGTGGCGGCGCTGCTCGGCACGTTCGAACCGATCCTTGGCCCGATCTGGGTCTGGCTCATTCATTCCGAGGTGCCGTCGGCGCGTACCATCGTCGGCGGTGCCGTCGTCGTCACCGCGCTCCTCGTCCATATCGGGCTCGAGTTCAAGCGCCAGACGCGGCCCGCGCGAGCGGGCGTCATCGGTGTGCCGTCACCTAATTGATGCAGTGCGCGCGTCAAAGCGAGATGAACCATTGACAACGTCGCAGCCGCGCGGGCAGGCTGCGATCACGGCAACAACAAGACAGGCGTATCTTGCCAAGTCTCCATGCCGGCCGCATTGAGGCCGGACAATATCGTCGTCTCCCTGCCCGCGCCGTAGCGAAAGCTTCCGACGGCGTCGGAACACCACCAACGCCACGCCAGGTCTTCGCTGTCGGCTCGCCGCCGAACCATAATGGCGCCGGCAATTCGCGCTTGTCGCCTGCCTGCAAGCCCAATACCTTGAAGCAAATGCCCAGCCGCGCGGACGCCGCGACGAGCTGGCGACGGAACACTCATCAAAGGAGAATAGCATGACCCGCAAAGCGCTCTGGCTTTCGGCGACTTCGGCGTTTCTGGCAGTTTTTACCTTTGGCGCGCATGCCGAGGATCGCGTCGTCAACGTCTTCAACTGGTCGGACTATATCGACAGTTCGATCATCGACGACTTCACCAAGGAAACCGGCATCAAGGTCGTCTACGACACTTTCGATTCCAACGAGATCCTGGAAACGAAACTGCTCGCCGGCGGCAGCGGCTACGATGTCGTCGTGCCCAGCGGCAATTTCCTTGCACGCCAGATCCAGGCGGGTGTGTTCCAGAAGCTCGACAAGTCGAAACTGCCGAACATTTCAAATATGTGGGACACTGTCATGGAACGGACCGCCAAATATGATCCCGGCAACGAATATTCGATCAACTACATGTGGGGTACGGTCGGCATCGGCTACAACATCAAGAAGGTGCAGGCAGCGCTCGGCACCGACAAGATCGACAGCTGGGACGTGTTCTTCAATCCCGAAAGCCTGGCCAAATTGAAGGACTGCGGCGTCTATGTACTGGATTCGCCGGCCGACATCATACCGGCGGCACTGAAATATCTGGGCCTCGATCCGAACAGCACGTCGCCCGATGAGATTGCCAAGGCCGAAGAAACCTTGCTGAAGGTCCGGCCCTATATCCGCAAGTTCCACTCCTCCGAATACATCAACGCCCTGGCCAATGGCGACATCTGCCTGGCGGTCGGCTGGTCGGGTGACGTCTTCCAGGCCCGCAACCGCGCGGACGAAGCCAAGCAGGGTGTCGAGATCGGCTACTCGGTGCCGAAGGAAGGTGCCCAGATGTGGTTCGACCAGATGGCGATCCCGGCCGGTGCAGCGCATGTCGCCGAAGCGCATGAGTTCCTGAACTACATGATGAAGCCCGAAGTGATCGCCAAATCGTCGAACTATGTGCTCTATGCCAACGGCAACAAGGCTTCGCAGCAGTTCATCGACAAGGCGATCCTGGAAGATCCGGCGATCTATCCGGATGCAGCCACCTTGCAGAAGCTCTACACCGTATCGCCTTACGATCCCAAGACCCAGCGCATCATCACCCGCACCTGGACCAAGATCGTCACCGGCCAATAGCAATCTGACCAGGCTCCGGCAGCCGTTGCCGGAGCCGCTTTCTCATGGGGCAAGCAGCAGGACGGAGTGGGACATGAAATCGCTTGGCAGCATCCGCAGGGATTTTGCGCCATGGAACGATCCGAACGCCAAGCCATACATCCAGTTCGACAACGTCACCAAGAAATTCGGTGAGTTCACAGCGGTCAACAACCTGTCGCTGACCATTTTCGAACGCGAATTCTTTGCCTTGCTGGGGGCCTCAGGCTGCGGGAAATCGACACTGCTCAGGATGCTTGCGGGCTTCGAGGAGCCGACCGCCGGCCGCATCCTGCTCGACGGCCAGGATCTGCGCGGCATTCCGCCCTACCGGCGGCCGGTCAACATGATGTTCCAGTCCTACGCCTTGTTTCCGCACATGACGGTCGAGAACAATATCGCCTTCGGCCTCAAGCAGGAAGGCATGGCCAAGGCCGACATCGACAAGCGCGTCGCCGAGATGCTGAAGCTGGTCAAGCTCGAGCAGTTCGCCAAGCGCAAACCGCACCAATTGTCGGGCGGCCAGCGCCAGCGCGTCGCACTCGCGCGCTCGGTGGCAAAGCGGCCGAAAGTCCTGCTGCTCGACGAGCCGCTTGGCGCGCTGGACAAGAAGCTGCGCGAGGAGACCCAGTTCGAGCTGATGGACCTGCAGCAGAACCTCGGCCTCACCTTCGTCGTCGTCACCCATGATCAGGAAGAGGCGATGACGATGGCCGACCGCATCGCCATCATCGACAAGGGCGAGGTGATGCAGGTGGCGACGCCGGCCGAGGTCTACGAAGCGCCGGGTTCCCGCTTCGTCGCCGGCTTCGTCGGCAATGTGAATATGTTCGACGGCAAGATCGCGGCTGGCGAGGCCGGCAGCGCGAGCATCGATGCCGGCAACGGCATCACCATCCGGACCGAAAATGCCGGCAGTGCCGCCGCCGGAACATCCGTCACCTTCGCCATCAGGCCGGAGAAGATCAAGGTGTCCTCCACGAAGCCGGCCGGTGCCGTCAACGCCATCGAAGGCGAGGTCTACGACATAGCCTATCTCGGCGACATGACCGTCTATCACGTCAGGCTGGACGACGGTCAGGTGGTGCGGGCGAGCACCATGAACGCGGCACGCCTCACCGAGGACCCATTGACCTGGAACGACCGCGCCTGGGTTTCTTTCCGCCCCGACGCCGGCGTCGTCCTGACACGGTAGGGACTGATCATGTCCGCTGTCACCGCCGCAACAAGCTCTCCGGCAAGCGCTGCCGGCAAATCCGCCTTGGTCAGGCTGGGAGTCGCCTTCGTTAGCCAGCTCGTCATCATCATCCCCTACCTCTGGCTGCTGTTCTTCTTTCTCGTGCCTTTCATCATCGTCTTCAAGATTTCGCTGTCGCAGACTGCGATCGCCATGCCGCCCTACACGCCGGTGCTCGATTTCCGCAGCGGCATTTCCGGGTTTATCTCGGAATTCGGCGCGCTCAATTTCGACAACTATACCTGGCTGACGCAGGATGCGCTTTACTTCAATGCCTATGTGACGAGCGTCATCGTCGCCGCCATCTCGACGGTCCTGACATTGCTGGTCGGCTATCCCATAGCCTATGGCATGGCGCGCGCCCCAGCGACGATTCGCCCGACCTTGCTGATGCTGGTGATCCTGCCGTTCTGGACCTCGTTCCTGATCCGTGTCTACGCCTGGATCGGCATCCTTAAGCCCGAGGGCCTGCTCAACCAGCTGCTGCTCGCCACCGGCATCATCAGCCAACCGCTGATCATCCTCAACACCTATACGGCGATCTTCATCGGCATCGTCTACTCCTATCTGCCGTTCATGGTGCTGCCGCTCTATTCGTCCTTGGAGAAGATGGACCATTCTCTGATCGAGGCCGCCAAGGATCTCGGCTGTCCGCCGACCAGCGCCTTTTGGAAGATCACCTTCCCCCTGTCGCTGCCCGGCGTCATCGCTGGCTGCCTGCTGGTGTTCATTCCCGCCGTCGGCGAGTTCGTCATTCCCGACCTGCTCGGCGGCTCGCAGACGCTGATGATCGGCAGAACGCTGTGGAACGAGTTCTTCGCCAACCGTGACTGGCCGGTGTCCTCCGCCGTCGCCGTTATCTTGCTGCTGCTGCTGATCGTGCCGATCATGCTCTTCCAGCGAGCCCAGGCGCGCGCCCAGGAGCAGGACCAATGAACGCGACCTGGAGCCGCTTCAACATCATTTCGATCGTGCTCGGCTTTGCCTTTCTTTACCTGCCGATCGTCCTGCTCGTCGTGTTCTCTTTCAACGAATCGAAGCTGGTCACCGTCTGGGGTGGCTTCTCGACGAAATGGTACGTGTCGCTGTTCCACAACCGGGGTCTGATGGACGCCACCTGGGTGACGGCCCGCGTCGGCGTCATCTCGGCAAGCGTGGCGACCGTGCTCGGCACGCTGGCGGCGCTCACCTTGACACGCTACACGCGCTTTCGCGGCCGGCTGCTGTTTTCCGGCATGGTGTTTGCGCCGCTGGTCATGCCGGAAGTCATCACCGGCCTGTCGCTGCTGCTGCTCTTCGTCGCCGTCGGCCTCGACCGCGGCTTTCTGACGGTGACGCTTGCCCACACCACGCTGACCATGTGCTTCGTCGCGGTGGTGGTTCAGTCGCGCCTGATCACTTTCGATCGTTCGCTGGAAGAGGCCGCGATGGACCTCGGTGCGCCACCGGTGAAGACCTTCTTCCAGATCACGCTGCCGGTCATCATGCCGGCTATCGTCTCCGGCTGGATGCTGGCCTTCACGCTGTCGCTCGATGATTTGGTTATTGCCAGCTTCACCTCGGGACCCGGCGCCACGACGCTGCCGATGAAGATCTACAGCCAGGTCCGCCTTGGCGTGACGCCGGAAATCAACGCAGCCTGCACCATCTTGATCGCGGTCGTCGCAGTTGGCGTGATCATCGCTTCGCTCGCAAACAAACGCCGCGAGGTGCAGCGCCAACGCGACGAGCAGGCCGCGCAGCGCGGTTGAAGCTGCTGCTTACTCTCCCGAAACGCCGCGGCTTATCGGCGAGATGAACGGCGTGCTCCAGGTGCCGCCGACGAAGAAGGACGACTGATTGGGTCCCTGGCCGTTCGTCTGCGTGGCAGCCTGGCTCGGCTGGACGATGCCGCCGGACAGCGCCAACCCGCGTCCGGCATAGGATGCGATGCCGGAAAGCCAGATCTTGTATTGCGCGGAATTCACCTCGGCCTTGTCGATGCGCGCCACGCCGTTCGAAACGCTCGCCTTGAGTTCGGCCCCGTCGATCGGCAGCGTTCCGTCCGAGACGTCGTCCAGTGCGAAGAATCCGCCCTGTTCGGTGTGCTTGAGGAACGCCGGCAGGTTAAGCCGGCTCAGCGCACCCGCGCCGAACGTCGCGGACAGCGAGCCATTGGCGTTTTCGAAAATCGAGTCCCAGGTTCTGCCAGGCCCCTTGAGGATGACCGAAACGGTTCCAGTGCCGATCGGCACCAGCCGCGTCATCCCGGCCGCGGTGCCGAAAGCGCCGCCGTCGATATCGGAAGCAAGCAGCCGGATCTCGACTTCCGTGCCGGCGGGCTTGCGGTCGAAACGGACGCTGCTCTGGACGTTGCCGCCAAAGGCGGATGCATCCGAGATGTCGAAGACGGCAAGGCCGTTCTTGACCTGGGCAGTGGCAGCGACGTCGGCAAGCTGGATGGCGCCGGCGGTGGCATGCGCCGCCGACAGCCTGAGATCGAGATTGATCCGGTCGGCGAAGCTTGTGTCGATCTCGCCCGGGCCGGTGCCGCCGGCGGATGGTACCGGCGTAAAGGCGGAGAGAAATGATCTGAGGTCGAGCGTATCGAAGGCAAGTGTGCCGGAGATCACCGGCAGTGCCTCACCATAGGTGAAGTCCAGCGCACCCATTCCCGGGTTGTTGTCGAGGGTCAGGGCCGTGTTTTCAAATTTGACGCGCCCGGCCGTTGCCGTGATCTTGCTTGAAACCGAGATCGAGCCGATTGCGGCACCGGGCGCGATGCCGGCCTGCGACCATTCGAGCACGCGTCGGAGCGAAGGTGCGGCGAATTTCGCCTGGCCGTCGAAATAGCCGTTCTCCGACATGCTGGCGCGGCCGTCGAACGAAAAACTGGCCGGTGCCGCCTTGAAGGAAAATGTGGCCGGTGCTGTGCCGCCACCAAACAGCACGAGCGGGTTCGGCGATGCGGCGTCGATGGCAACGCTTTCGCCGCGCCATATCCCGGTCGCCGACAGCGTCGCATTGCTGTTCATCGCGGCCCAGTTCGCCTGGCCGCTCAGGCTGCTCAATATCTCCTGTTCCTTGCCACCGATGGCAGCCACTACGCGGCCGTCCCTGAACTCGACTGTGCCGAACGGATCTGTCGGCAGCTTGCCGAGATCCGGCTTGGCGGGATTTGTGTTGATAACCGCGCGGGCAGCATCGATCGAACGCGTAATGCGCCCACCGCTGGGAATCGCAGGCAGGAAAAACCCGCTAGCGGTACGCTGAACCCGGATCGTCGGTCTTACCAGCCGCGCCGTCGAAAACACCACATCGCCACGCAGCGCCGCCATCGCTGAGAGGTCGACCTCGACCCGTTCGGCCTCGACCACGGGCGGCGCATCCGTCTCTGTCCATTGCGACAGCGTCACGTCGCTCAGGATCGCCCGGAAATTCGGCCAGACCTCGATACGCGGCGCGCCGTCGATGGTGACCCGGAAACCGCTCCACGCGCTCATTTCCCACGCGATACGGTCGCGTACGATGCGGGTCGAGGCGATCAACGGCAAGGCTGCGACAACCAGCGCGATGACGATGACGGCTGCGCCGATCGCCCATATTCCGCGTCGGATCAAAGGTGATGGCATATCGCCCCGTATGCTTCCATTCCGACAAAATCGCCCGACGGGTGTAACCGACGGCTGACGCATTTCAAGTCTTTATGGCCCGCCGATGGCATTTGCGCACACCCTGACCGGCGCGGTCCAACAAAATCTTGCTCTGCTGCATCGCGATATGCATAAGCGATGCCAATGCATGTCGCCCAAACGTGCGCAGCGGTTTTGGGATAAACGACATGCATAAAGACAAAAGTTTAAAGCGCGTCGCGTGAATCTCTTCAAACGTGACGTGTTTTAAGGAGAAACAATGATGGCTGACGACGCACCGCTCTGGATCCCGACGCAAGAGCAGATCGACGCAGCGCCGATGACCGCCTTCATGAACGCCGCGGCGAACATGGCCGGCAAGGTTTTCTCCTCCTATGCCGACCTGCATCGCTGGTCGATCGATGATCGCGAGACCTTCTGGAGCCTGGTCTGGGACTTTTGTGGCATCGTCGGCGACAAGGGCGAACGCGTGCTGGTCGATGGCGACAAGATGCCCGGCGCGACCTTCTTTCCTGAGGCAAAGCTGAACTTCGCCGAGAATCTCCTCAAGAAAACCGGGCTTGGCGACGCAATCGTCTTTCGCGGCGAGGACAAGGTCGAGCGGCGGCTGTCCTGGAACGAGCTGCATGCGCTGACCTCGCGCCTGCAGCAGCTTTTGCTGTCGCTCAAGGTGAAGAAGGGCGACCGCATCGCCGCGATGATCCCCAACATGCCGGAGACCGTTGCTGCGATGCTGGCGGCCGCCTCGATCGGCGCGGTCTGGTCGTCCTGCTCCCCAGATTTCGGCGAGCAGGGGGTTCTCGATCGGTTCGGCCAGATCGAGCCGGTCATATTCATCGCGCCGGACGGCTACTGGTACAATGGCAAGGCGATCGAAGTCGCCGACAAGGTCGCGGCCGTGACGGGCAAGCTCGCCACCATCCGCAAGGTCCTCATTGTCGACTATCTCGGCACCTCGCTCGACGTCGCCGCGACCATCGGCAAGGCGGCCGCGCTGGAAGAGGCGCTGTCACCCTTTGGCGCAAGGCCTGTCGCCTACGAAAGGCTGCCGTTTTCGCATCCGCTGTACATCCTGTTTTCATCGGGCACGACCGGCATTCCCAAATGCATTGTCCATTCGGCCGGCGGAACGCTGATCCAGCACGTCAAGGAAGAACGGCTGCATGCCGGCCTGCTCGACGGCGACCGCTTCTTCTACTTCACCACCTGCGGCTGGATGATGTGGAACTGGCTGGTGTCGGGCCTGGCATCGGGCGCCACCTTGCTGCTCTACGACGGCTCGCCGTTCTACCCGGACGGCAATGCGCTGTTCGACTTCGCCGATGCCGAAAAGATGACCTATTTCGGCACCTCGGCCAAATTCATCGATTCCGTGCGCAAGGCCGGCCTGAAGCCGATCCGCACGCATGATCTTTCCAGCGTGCGCACCATCTCATCGACCGGCTCGCCGCTATCGCCGGAAGATTTCCGCTTCGTCTATGAAGGCATCAAGAAGGACGTGCATCTGGCTTCGATTTCCGGCGGCACCGATATCGTCTCCTGCTTCGTGCTCGGCGTGCCGATCGAACCGGTATGGACCGGCGAGATCCAAGGGCCCGGGCTCGGCCTTGCCGTCGATGTCTGGGACGATGACGGCCGCCCGCTCCGCCAGGAGAAGGGCGAGCTCGTCTGCACCAAGGCGTTTCCGGCAATGCCGATCGGCTTCTGGAACGACCCTGACGGCAGGAAATACAAAGCCGCCTATTTCGAACGTTTCGACAATGTCTGGTGCCACGGCGATTTCGCCGAATGGACCGCCCATGGCGGCCTGATCATCCATGGCCGTTCCGACGCCACGCTCAATCCGGGCGGTGTCAGGATCGGCACGGCGGAGATCTACAATCAGGTCGAGCAGATGCCGGAAATCCTCGAAGCGCTGTGCATCGGCCAGGATTTCGACAATGACGTGCGTGTCGTGCTGTTCGTGCGGCTGGCGGCCGGCGTTGAGCTCGACGCCGAGCTGGAAAAACGCATCCGCGCGAAAATCCGCACCGGGGCGAGCCCGCGCCATGTGCCGGCCAAGATCGTCGCCGTCAGCGATATTCCACGAACCAAATCGGGCAAGATCACCGAGCTCGCGGTACGCGACATGGTGCACGGCCGCGCCATCAAGAACAAGGAAGCGCTCGCCAATCCCGAAGCGCTCGAGCTGTTCCGCAGCCTGCCGCAGCTTGCCGACTGACCCCGGCATCCAAGGTGGCGCCGTTTTGAGGTCCCAGGTATCGTTAACAAATTATCTCTTCGGAATTTACCTAGATTTCATGAGTGGTACACATTGGTAAATTTTCCGGCGTGCAGTAAGGATTTGTTAAGGCCCGGCATCAATAGTCGTGCGTAACTTGAGGGAGAAATCCCGTTCCTCTTAGCCCCGAGAGGATCTGATTCGCTCAAGCCCCGTTGTGACAGCAATTCCAATTTCTCAAGGCGTCCTGTTGGACGCCTTTTTTCTTTGCGCAACCATAGCTAACCGGCGAGCACGCGGGTCGAGGGAAAGGCGACTTCGACCAGGGTTCCCTCGCCGGGCGTCGAGTTGATGGTGAACCGGGCCCGGTTCGCTTCGACCATCGCCTTGGTCAGCGGCAGCCCAAGCCCCGTACCGTCGCCACGGCCGCGCTTCAGCGCATTGATCTGCTTGAACGGCTTCAGCGCCTGCTCGATCTCGGACTGGCTCATGCCGATGCCGGTATCGCGCACGCGCATGACGACATCGCCGGAGATCTCGTAAGCCGTCGACACGATCACCTGGCCGCCAGCCTGCGTGTAGCGGACGGCGTTCGACAGGATGTTGAGCGCGATCTGCCGCACGCTGCGCAGATCGGCCACCACTTCCGGCAGCCGCGAGGCGAAGCTGGAACGGATGATGACGCGTTCCCGGTTGGCTTGCGGCTGCATCATCGCCACGGTTTCGGCCAGCGTGTCGTTAAGCGACACCGCCTCATAGGCCATCTCCTGCTGGCCGGCCTCGATTTTCGAAATGTCGAGCAGGTCGTTGACCAGATCGAGCACGTGGTTGCCCGAACGGTTGATGTCGCGCAGATAGTCGCGATAGCGGTCATTGGCCACCGGCCCGAATTTCTCGTCGACCATCAGCTCGGAAAAGCCGATTATGGCGTTGAGCGGCGTGCGGATCTCGTGGCTGATGCGGGCCAGAAAATCGGTCTTCTGCGACGAGGCGCGTTCGGCGACCGCGCGCGCCTGGGTCAAGTCCTCTTCGGCCCGCTTCCACTGGGTGATATCGCGCACCACCGCACAGAAGCCGCTGTCGTTGGGCAGCCTGCCGATGGTCATGAACAGCGGAATGAAACGCCCCTGCGCCTCGCGCCCGATCACCTCGCGGCCATCGTTCATCACGCTTGCAACGCCGGGCTCCGACAACCCCTCGAGATAGTCACGCGCCGCGCGCTGGCTTTCGATCGCAAACAGCGAGACGAACGGTTTGCCGGTCACCTCGTCGCTGTCGAAGCCGAACAGCGCTTCCGCCGGACGGCTAATTGAACGGATCGTTCCGTTACGGCCGATCAGCACGACGCCGTCGGTGGCGGTGTCGATGATAGTGCGCATTTCGGCAATACGTGCCTTGAGCTCGGAAACATCCGGCTGCGTTTGGTCTTCGGCGGCGCCATGTGGAATGGCTGCTGCCTCGTCGTCGCCGGAACGACGTACGACCAGCATCAGCGCCTTGCCGTTTCCCCAGGGCACGGAGCGTAAAATCGCATCGATCGGAAACTCCTGACCTTCGCGCGTTTTCAGCCGCAGAGCGCGGTCGCCGCCATCCGAACTGCCGTCGTCGGCATAAGGGTCGGCAAACAGCGCGCCGAGCCCGCCGGCCTCGTCCAGGGCATTGAGCGTCGCATAGCCGGTCAATCCGAGGAATTCGTCGTTCGCGTAATGCAGCTGGTCGCCGGAATGGATAAGCACCGGCACTGGCAGCTTGCCGAGGATCGAGGTATCCGGCCCCGTGTTGTCCTCTCCGGCAAACGCCGACGGCACGAAGCCGTCGAGTTTGAGCGGTGGTGCCTGCGGCCGCTCGACGGGCGGCACCTGGCCGGCAGCGTCGGCTGCGGCTGCGCTGTCCTCGGACCAATCCTCGCTGTCCTCGGCGTCACGGAAGTCTTCGGCCGTCATGCTGTCGTCGTCGCCATCCCGCGGCGCTTCGGCGACGATCGTTCGACGGTTCGTGCTGGGCTCAATGCCTTCCTGCGCTTCGTCGCTGGGTTCGCGGTCGGCATAGTCGAGCAGCGATCCGGAAACAGGGCGTGTGACGGGTTCGCCGGCTTGCGCCTCTGCTACCGCCTCATCCGGCTGCTCGCCGTCGAGCCGGGCAAGGTCCTTCTGGTCCTCGGCATCGGCCTCTGGCGGTTCGGCGGCAGCCGCCTCGCTTTCCGGACCTTGTGCCGGCATCTCACCCTTGTCCGCCAGCCCGGCTTCTTTCAGCTTTGGCTCGTCGGCCCTGCCGGCTGCCTCGACTTTCTCAACCGGCTTCTGCTTTCCGGCGCCGGGCTGTTCTTCGGCCGGGGTGCTGTCCTTCTTGAGACGCTCGCCAATCTCGCGAAACGCGCTGCGTTCCAGCGTCGACAGGCCCTTGTCGTTGGCCGGCTGCCGGTGCTCGGCCAGCCGGATCACCTTGTCGGCAAAGCGCCGCTCGGGTTTTGGCACGATGGTCAATGCCGGCACTTCGCCCCTGAACGGATCGGCGGGTTTAGGTATCTCGGGGAGAGGTTCGACGGCTTTCGGCCCGATGGTCGCGGCAGGTTTCTCCTCGGCGACAAGGGCCATGCCGACGGCATCCGGATCGACCACCGCATCGCCGGTCCTGGCCACGCCGAAACCGCGAAAACCTTCGAAAACGCGGCTGCGGCTGTAAACCGGGAGCGCCGCCAGATCGACGGGTATCTTCAGATCGGTGCCGGCGACCGGCCACAGCACGGAGCGGCCGGACCAGGTGTCGCGCCGTTCGAGCAGGCCGGCGATCTCGCCAGAAGCATCGAGGCCATAGGCGGCCGAAACATCCTCGAAGCGGCGGCCGATCACGTCGGCGGCAGGCTTGCCGACGAGTTCGGCAAATTCCGGCGACAGGGCGCTGAAATGGCCCTCCGCGTCGGTACGCCAGACGAAACGCATGGGCGCGGCGGTGCGATCGATCGCCGAAGCGCGGTGTTCGGCCGGCGAGGCGGCTTTGGTGGCTTTTGCGGCGCTTTCCGGCGAAGTATCCGGGCTGGCCTGCGAAGCGTCCGGGCTGGTCTCGACTTCGCTGGACGCAGCTGCGCCGGGCGGGACCTGCGCGTCGTCGCCGGCATTGAAGTACCAATGGTCATGCTGCGTCGGCGCGTTGCCAACCGTGCGGTGATCGTCGGCCGCGTCGGCAGGTTCGTGCTCCGCCGATGCCGAGGTGCCTTCCATCGCTGCAAGGTCGATCTCCGCCGCGCCGCTGCTGGCGATCGGCTGCTCGTTGTCCTGGTCCGTTGGTTGGGGAAGATCGCCACCGCTCGGTGCCGCTGCCGCCTCGGTTTCCCCGCCGGCGCGTTCGCCATCGGGAGCCTCGCCGTCAAGCCGGTCCTCGTCGATCACCACCAGCAGGTGCCGCTCTTCCGTCAGCCGGGCAAGGCCCGCGGGATAGGAGCTGGACCCACCCGGAACCAGGCGCTTGACGATGCGGTCGCTCTCGTTCGCCACGTCGGCGACAAGCGCGGCCAGCGTCTCAGGCCGGATGCCGAGCGCCGAAAAGCCGTCCGATGCGGCGTCGATATTGCCCTTGGCATCGACAAAGGCGATGTAGTGGCCGTCTTCCGTAAAGCCACCGATGGCGCGGTCGGCGATCTCGGCGGCGCTGCGCGAGCCGGTCTGCGCCGCCGGCAGCGCCAGCATGATTGCTTCCTCGCCATCGGGCATGGTCACCGCGCTGGCCAGGAAACCGACGGCGCGGCTGGTCAGGCCGGTCGCCAGCCGGACCGTGATGGCACGGTCGCGGCCGATCTGCGGAAAACCGCTGGTTGCCATGATCTGGCGCCGGGCGATCAGCGGCAACCCTGCCGAGGCGCCGATGATAGCGCCGATGTCCGGATAGCCGAATACCGCCGCGCCGGGCCCGTTGGCCCAGATCACCTGCTCGAGATCTGCCGACAGAATGGCGATCGCGTCGCCTGCGGCGAAGCGCAGGCGGACGGCGTCGAGCACGGCGACGTCAAGGAAGGAGTAGTTTTCAGCCGGCATGCGCTTGGCGACCCTCACAGAGCGGGCAATTTGCGGTTAACGCTTTGTTAATAAAAGCCGACGGCGCGAAGGTCCACAAGTCATAGCGTGCAACCAGCGGAATCTCTAGGCGCGTGGTTAACGCCGCGAACCAAATATTTTATGGTGCGATGCAACAAACATGTTGCAATGCACAAAATTTGCCTTTATATTGCCATGATAGATGAACGAGACGGCATTTTGTCAAAGCCGCTGCCGCTGAAAAGGATGGAAAATGTCCAGGACCAAGACCGCTGAAACGATCGAAAACGTTGAATTCCCGAGCTTCGACGCTTCGAAGGCCACCGACCAGATCCGTGCCTTCGCCGAAAAGGGCGTTGAGCAGTCGAAAGAGGCCTACGCCAAGCTGAAGACCGGCGCCGAGGAGACCCAGAAGGCTCTGGAGTCGACCTACGAGACCGCCAAGTCCGTTTCCAGCGACCTGTCGCTCAAGACCATCGCCGCCCTGCGCGCCAATGCCGAAGCCGGCTTCTCGCATTTCGAAGCGCTGATCGGCGCCAAGTCGCTGTCGGAAGTCGTCGAGTTGCAGACCGCTTTCCTGCGCAAGCGCGTCGAAATGACCGTCGAGCAGGCTAAGGACTTCCAGGCGGTTGCTGCCAAGGCGGCCGAGGACGTATCCAAGCCGATCAAGACCGCCTTCGAGAAGGCCGTGAAAGAAATCAAGATCGCCTAATATTTGCGCACAGTTTGACGATGCATCAAAAGGTCGCATTTCGTCAGACAAATAGATGTGCGATATAGTGGTTCAAGTGAATACCCGGCGGGTGGAACCTCCTCCCTCTGCTCACCGGGGTGACCAGCCAGCACCTCCTCCCGCTGGCTCGTAACAGGAAAAGGCCGGCACCTCCTCCCGCCGGCCTTTTCTTTTGTCCGGCGGAAAATGACTCGATGCCGGAGCGAGCTTTTGCCTTGCCAAAAGCCTTGAATTAAACTCCGATAGCCCGTATGGACGCATCGCCGAACGACAGAGCGGGTCCCGAACGTTTCATCTCGATCCCGCTCAGGCAAACGTGCCGTTGTAGCTCAGATGGTTAGAGCGCCGGATTGTGGATCCGGAGGTCGCTGGTTCGATCCCAGCCAACGGTACCATTCAGCTTTCAGCCAGGCTTCTGACCAATAGCGCAAGCGATCTCTACGACCCGGTTGCGGTTACCTGCGATCCCGCGCCTGGCGCGTGGCGCGCAGGTGGTCCACGAGGGCCCTCAGCTTCGGCGCGATATTCCGTCTGCTGGAGAAATAAAGATAGAAACCCGCAAACGGCGGAAAATAGCCGTCGAGGATTGGCACGAGCTCGCCGCGGTCGAGCCAGGGGCGGAATGTATCGGCCATGCCGAACGTGATCCCGGCGCCTGCAACGGCCAGCCGGATCATCAGCCACATGTCGTTGGCAGTGATCTCGGGCGCAACCGCCACGTCGAACTCGCGCCCGTCCTCGCCGAACTCCCAGCGATAGGGCGAAACTCCCGGCGCCGGCCGCCAGCCGATACAGCGATGAGCCACAAGCTCACGCGGATGGGCGGGTGCTCCGAACTTGTCGAGATAGCGCGGGGCGCAGACGGCCATCTGTCGCTGATCGCCCGATACCGGCACGGCAATCATGTCCTGCTCGATCACTTCGCCGAGCCTCACTCCCGCATCATAGCCTTCGGCAACGATGTCGAATTCCTCGTCAGTGACCACAATATCCAGATGCACCTCGGGAAATCTTTCTGCAAAGGACGCCAGCAACGGTCCTGACAGAAAGGCCTCGGCGATCGACGAAACCGCGATCCGCAGGCGGCCGCGCGGGCGATCCAGCAACTCCGTGGTGGCTTCGATTGCCGCGTTCACGTCGGCGATCGCCGGTGCGACGCTCGCCAGCAGGCGCTCGCCCGCTTCGGTCAGGTTGACGCTGCGTGTCGTGCGCTGCAGCAATGCGATGCCAAGGCTCTGTTCAAGCCTGAGGATGCTCTGGCTGACCGCTGAGCGCGTCACGCCCAACCGGTCTGCCGCAGCGCGAAAATTGCGTTCCTCGGCCACGGTGACGAAGACGGTAATTGCATTGAGATCGATGTCCATTGGTTAGCCAAACTTACCATAGAGGTTAACGGCGGGCGGGTTATCGCGACAATGCCATGGCTCTATCTCTGTCGCAACGGCAAGAACGGCTTGATCCCCCGATCCAGGTCGATGCCGGTTGACCAAGGAGATACCCCATGACATCACTGCCTTCCTCCTGGAACCTGGATGGAAAGGTCGCTCTCGTGACCGGCGCGGCACGCGGAATCGGTCGCTGCACGGCGGAGCTGCTGCGTGCGCGCGGGGCCCGGATCGTGGCAAGCGATCTCAGCGACAGCGTACGCGAGTTGGAAGCCGAGGATGTGGCAACGCTGGTCGGCGATGTCGCCGACGAGCACCTGGCCAGACGCTCGGTCGAACTCGCCGCGAAGCGCTTCGGACGACTGGATATCGTCGTGAACAATGCCGGTCGCACGCTCAACAAACGACTGACTGAGACCTCGGTCGACGACTATGACCGCATTCTGCAGATCAACGCGCGCGGCAGCTTCGTCACTGCCCGTGCCGCTGTGGAACTGATGGCCGCCGGCGGTGGCGGCGCGATCGTCAATGTCTCGTCGATCTCGGCGGTTGCGGCCTTCGAGACGCAGGCGGCCTATGCCTCGTCCAAGGCGGCTGTCGCACAGCTGACCAAGGTGATCGCGATCGAATACGGGCGCATGGGCATTCGCTGCAACGCCGTTGCCCCTGGCGTGATCGAAACCGACATCATGGAAGGCGTGGTGGAGAATGGCCGGGAGATGCTGCGCAGCTTCGGCGGCGCGCATCCAATCGGCCGGATCGGCCAGCCGCAAGAAGTTGCCGAGGCCATCGCCTTTCTTGCCTCGCCGGCATCCAGTTTCATCACCGGGGCCTTGCTTCTGGTCGATGGCGGCTACACCGCCCAGTGAGCCCCCCAATAGGGCCGGCGCGCAGCGGGAGCTCACCCGCACCAAATCCCTTCACATCGTGAAAATAATCACAGACCAAAAGGATCATCTCGATGACCATGAACAGAGTTGTTCTGATCACCGGTGCCTCCAGCGGCATCGGCGCTGGCATTGCCCGCGAGCTTGGCGCGGCAGGTGCGAAGCTGATGCTCGGCGCACGCCGCACCGACCGCCTTGAAGCGCTTGCGGCCGAAATCGAGGCAGCTGGTGGAACGGTTCGCGTGCGAGCGCTCGACGTCACCAGGAGGGCGGATGTCGCAGCATTCGCCGACGCAGCCCGGGCCGAATGGGGCCAGGTCGATGTCATCGTCAACAATGCGGGCGTCATGCCGCTGTCGGCCATGGCAGCCATGAAGGTCGACGAGTGGGAGCTGATGGTGGACGTCAACATCAAGGGTGTTCTGTACGGCGTCGCGGCGGTTCTGCCCGAGATGACGGCACGCGGCTCCGGTCACATCATCAATATCGGTTCCATTGGCGCACTGGCCGTCTCGCCCACGGCTGCCGTCTATTGCGCAACGAAATACGCTGTCCGCGCGATTTCCGATGGGCTCCGCCAGGAGAGTGACGATATCCGCGTAACCTGCATTCATCCTGGCGTGGTGGAAAGCGAGCTGGCGAACACGATCTCCGACGAAGCCGCTGCCGCCGCCATGAAAACCTGGCGTGCTATTGCCCTGCAACCCGATGCCATCGCCAGGGCAGTGCGCTATGCAATCGAACAGCCCGACGATGTCGACGTCAACGAGATAGTCGTGCGTCCGACGAAGGCGGCGCATTGATGCGATCCACTTTGGCCGCAGTGCTTACGGGTATTGCCGTTGCTCTAGCTCCAACCGGCCTGACCCTTCCTGCAACTCCAATCCTTGCGGAGGAACCAATGACGCACCAAGATCATCCCTATGTCGGAATGTGGGTCACCGAGGATCGCCATATCAGGCACGAACTCCTGCCGAACGGCCGTTATGACGAAGCGCGCGGTGACCGCGAAAGCGCCTACCGGGGACGCTATGAAGTGCACGGCAACCACATAGAATACTGGGACGATACGGGCTTCACCGCGGATGGTGAGTTCGTCGAAGGCGTCCTCTATCATGCCGGCATGATCCTTTACCGCCAGCGGTAGAGAGCCACCCTGAGACAAGCACTTCAGGGTTTCCACAAGACGCTATTGCATGCCTTGCATGAGGCGCTCGGCAGCTTGCACGGCAAGGCCCGTCACACCACATATCTCCCAGCAAGCGCGGCGGAAAGAAGCAGGACCGCAAGCAGAGTCGACATTGCAAATGGTTATCACTATATAGCGGCGGCTTTGACGGCTCGCCTCTTACATGGTGCCGGCGAGAGCGCGGTAAATGTGCTAGTCATTGCGACATCTATTGTGATCTAAAACGGCTTGAAAACCGACAAAAAGCAAATAGAAACAATAGCGCGGGTCGAACGAGTTTCCTCGAGAGAATCAGTCCTCAAGAACTAGAACGTGCTCCTTGAACCCTCCATTCCCTTCGGCTCTGTGGACCTCGGACAAGTTCGGCTTGCCGGGCGAAGCCGACTCGGCTCGAATGGCAGCACGCATCTTTTCGAAGATGCCGACGTTTATGATTACCAACCGGCATAGCCGCTAGGGAAACAGCAGTATGAGTGAACACGCAATCGAGTTCTTGCGCGGGTGGATTGGCGAAAAAGTCCACTGCCAGCCCTCGCCAGCCAGGATCGAGAAGCAGGCCGAGACCCTCGCCAGGGAATGTGCGGCCAAGGCCGCCGAAGCCGGCATACCCCTGGAGGATATCCAGGAAGAGGTCGGCGACATTCAGGAGCTCATTGCTTCGAGGCTCGAAGAGGCGGCCGAGGCCGACCAGGACGAGCGGAATTCCAACAAGCCTGCCGGCTGACGGACCGCCCCCGGCAAAACCTGCCGGGCGAACATTGCCTGTCTGATGCAGTTGCGCGGTCTTATCGCCGCGCAGCTTTGCCAAATCTCTCCTCGAGCCATGCTTCCGGCAACGCTGGCACGAAATTGTCGTCGCGCCCGGTCATGTCTTCATTGGCGACCAGAGCATTGAGGATTGCCTCTTCCACGCTCTGAACGACGGCGTCGAAGAACGGGTTGATGTCGGCATCCGGTATATAGCCGGCGCTGACCAGCTTGCCGGCCGCGCCGCGCGCCGCATCGGCATTGGCCGTGCTGAAGGCCAGAAAAATATCGCCGGATGAATTGTATCCATAGCCGCCGGTCAGCGCGACGCCGAGCGGCAGGCGTTTCGCCAGCCGTTTCAACTGGTGCGGCATGAATGGCGCGTCGGTGGCGACGATCGCGATGATCGAGCTCTTTTCCGCTCGCGGCGTGTTGTCCCGGGTCGCCGGTTCGGCGAGTTCCGCTCCGGCTCTGATGCCACGGATCACGAGGTTCCGCCGTGCACCGAAATTCGACTGGACGAAGCAGCCGATCGTGAAACGCTCTCCATTCCAGTCGACGCTGCGCGAGGATGTGCCGGACCCTGCCTTGAAGCCGAAGGTGATCATGCCTGCGCCGCCGCCGACGCTGCCCTCTTCGATCGGCCCGCTTTCAGCCGTTTCGAGCGCGGAAAACACGTGCTCGAAGCTCACATGGTGGCCGTTGATATCGTTCAGGAAGCCGTCGTAAGTCTCGCCCGCCACCGGCAGCGCCCAGGCGCTGTCGAGCGATTGCGGCAGCACCGCCTGCATCCAGCGCAACGTTGCGTCGCGGCTGACGCCGCAGGAATGCGTGTTGGTGATGGTGATGGGAAGATTGAACGCTCCAAGTTCCTCTATCAGATGCGAGCCGGTCAGTTCGCCATTGCCATTGGCGCTGAACATCCCGGCGAACGCCGGGACGGCCAACTCGCCTCTGGGCCGTGGCAGGATCGCGGTCACGCCGGTGCGTACCGGACCCTTGCCGACGAGGAGCGGCCCATCCCCTGAGATCAGTGTCGTATAGCCCACCGTCACGCCAGGCACATCGGTGATGGCGTTGAAGCGGCCCGGCGTTCCATCGAATGGGATCGCGAAGGCGCGGGCGCGCAGTTTGCCCGAGGGCGTCGCAAGGTGCGGGTCGGTCATTTCACCCTCAAAGAAGTCTTGGTCACCCTCAGAAGAGCGAACCTTGGCCGCCCGGCGCCTTGAGCTTGGCCGCGGGCTTCGCAACCGTCTTCGGCCGCATCGTGCCACTGATGGCGACTGCATCGGCGGTGCCGTCGGCGAACTCCAGTGAAAGCGCCATCCCCGACACAACTTCTGCCGCGTGCTTGACCACGGCGCCGTCCACATCCTTGACCAGCGCGAAGCCTCGCGCCAGCACGGCCTTGTGCGAGAGCGTCGCCAGCAGCCGGTCGGCCTGCGTCAGTTTTCCACGCAGGCGGTCCAGCCGTCTTGAAATCGCCTGGTCCTGCCGCCGTGTCAGTGCCAGCAGTGCATCGCCTTGCAGTTTCTGCCGTCTGGCGATGGGCGCCGGTGACAGTCTGGTCGCCGTGCGTGAAAGCCGCGCCCGACGCTCGCGCACGATGGCGAAGAAAGCCGCTTGCGCACGGGCGAGGTCGCGGCGGGTCAGCGTGCGGGCTTCGTTCATGCGCCGCGACAAGGTCGCCGGCGTCAGCCGCTGCCCCAGAAGCCTGGCTCGCTTGCGCTCGACGCTGACCGACAGCGCCCGGCCGAGCCGGCTCGTCGCCTCGTCGAAGCGCCGCCGCGGCAGCGCCAGCAACTGGTCGGGCGAGGGCAGCGCCCGGGCGGCCGCGCGTGCCGCCTGCCGCTTGCGTTCGAAATTGCGCGACAGTGCGGTCTTCAACCGCGCGCCAAGGCCGGCAAGCGTCGCTTCGAGGTCGACCTTGACCGGCACGGCGATCTCGGCGGCGCCTGTCGGCGTCGGCGCCCGCACATCCGCAGCCAGATCGATCAATGTCCAGTCGGTCTCGTGGCCGACCGCGGAAATCACCGGAATACCCGAAGCGGCGACGGCCCGGGCGAGCGCTTCGTCGTTGAAGCCCCACAGATCCTCCAGGCTGCCGCCGCCGCGTGCCACGATCAACAGATCGGGCCGCGCGATGGCGCCGTCCCATGGCAGTGCGTTGAAGCCGTTGACGGCAGCGGTCACTTCCGCACCCGCCGTCTCGCCCTGCACCCGCACCGGCCAGACCAGCACGTGCAGTGGAAACCGATCCTTGATGCGGTGGATGATGTCGCGGATGACGGCGCCTGTCGGCGAGGTGACGACGCCGATGACGCAGGGCATGAACGGCAGCCTGCGCTTGCGCGCCGCATCGAACAGGCCTTCGGCCTGCAGCCGGCGCTTGCGCTCGTCCAGCAGCGCCATCAGCGCACCGGCACCGGCCGGCTCGAGATTGTCGATAACGATCTGGTAGTTCGACTTTCCGGGATAGGTGGTGAGCCGGCCGGTGGCGATCACCTCCATGCCTTCCTCCGGACGGAATTTCAGCCGGCTCATTGTGGTCTTCCACACCACGGCGTCGAGCCGCGCGCGATCGTCCTTCAGGCAGAAATAGGCATGGCCGGAGGAATGCGGTCCGCGATAGCCGGAAATCTCGCCGCGCACCCGTACATTGCCGAAGAGGTCCTCGACCGTACGCTTCAGCGCGCCGGAAATCTCGCTCACCGTATATTCGGTAGCGTTGGTGCGTGATTCGGATGCTGCGTCGCTCATCGGCCGATTGGGGGACGATTGCTGGCCGGCGTCAAGGCGGCCGTGTTCGATGTCCGCCCCAATCGCGCGATCACCAGCCCGGCAGGATCTGGTTCGGCTTGGTCCGCTTCATCTTGGCGAAGGCGAGGGCGGCGAAGTCGAACGTGCCGGTCTCCTCGCCGAGTGGCACGGAAATATTGTCGAGGCTCTCCGAAATGTGGCGCGCAAGCGCGTCGACGATCTCCGGCCGCGAGGTCTGACCGCGCATGATGCCGATGCGGCAATCGGGCAGGGCGCCGAAACCATCGGCCTCGCCCAGCACCCGCATGCCGGGCCGCAGGGCGCATTCCGGCAGCACCGAGATCGCCAGGCCGGAAAGCACCGCGGCGGCGATGACGGTGGCAGAGAAGCTGGTGAACAGGATGCGATAGTCGCGGCTCTGCTGATCGAGCACGTCGGCGGCGGCCCGCCGCCAGATGCAGTTCGGCCGGCCGAAGGCCATCGGCAGGATCGGCTGCTCATGCGTCGCATGGTTGGCCGAGGTAACCCACAGCAGCGGTTCGCGCCGCACCACTTCCGACTGGCCGCGCGCGTCGTTGTGCGTCACCAGCGCCAGGTCGAGATTGCCTCGCTTGATGTGTTCGACCAGTCCCGGCGTCGGTTCGCAGATAACGGTCAGTTCGACATGCGGGTTGGAACGGGCAAACCGCGCCATGATCTCTGGCAAGAAGCGATCGGCATAATCGTCCGGCGTGCCGATGCGGATGGTGCCTTCGAGCCGGCGGTCGTCGAAGGCGGCCAGTGTTTCCTTGTTGAGATAGAGCAGCCGCCTTGCGTAGGAGAGCAGTCTGTCGCCTTCCTCGGTCAGCCTGTTGGTGCGGCCGTCTTTTTCGAACAGCGGCTTGCCGATCCGTTCCTCCAGCCGCCGCATCTGCATCGACACCGCAGACTGGGTCCGATGAACCGCTTCCGCCGCGCGGGTAAAGCTGCCGGTGTCGACAATCGAGATGAAGGTCTGCAACTGATCGAGATCGAGCGGCGCTTTCATTGGCCTAATCCATCATTGATGCTGATGCTAAAGATTAGAAACATTCGTTGGATTAATCAATCGGGCCATGGCAAATTCGCATTGTCCACATGAAGCGAATGCATGTCGCCCAAAAGTGGGCACCGGTTTCGGGCCAACGACATGCATCATCTTAGATGAATCGAAGCCGGAACGGCCGCTGTCGCCAGCGCCCGATCGACCGGTTTTCGCCCGTTCGAATGTGAAGGAGACCGACATGGCTACGTTTGATTTCGCCACCGAGACCTCGCGCATCACCTCGCGTCCGGCCGTTGCGACGCGCGTGGCCAATGCGGCTGCCAATATTTACCGCGCCTGGAAAAACCGCCGCGCCTTTTATCGCCTCGGCGAGATGTCGGATGCCGAGCTCGCCGACATCGGCCTGACCCGCGCCGACCTGCACGTCGCTGTCGGTGTACCATTTGGCCGCGATCCGACCGAAAGGCTTCGCGTCATCGCGATCGAGCGCGCCGAAACGATCGAGGATATTGCCCGCAAGGTGGCGTGATCGCGTGGTTTCGCCGTTCGGGCGCGTTGAACCTTTTTGAGGCACGACGCCACTAAGTTACGCAGGCTCCCCACTCCCTGCCGGATCCCCCCGGCCAGCCTGCGCGCTGCCCGGTCCTCCCAGGACCGGGCTTTCTTTTTTGGGCGGCACTGATGATTGGTTGCCGGTGTCTGGTCTAGCGCCGGCCCATGCCCTGCTTGAACTGGTCGAAGATCGACTCCATGCCTTTCTGGTAGTCGTCGCGCTGCTGGGCGCCTGTCTCGAACATCTTGCCGAACAGGTCGTCAAACGGATTTCTCGGCCTGCCGCTCGGATTGGCCTGCGGCTGCGGCGCCTGGGGTTGCTGCGGCGCCTGACGCGGCTGAGACTGTTGTGCGCCACCGCCGAACATGTCCTGCAGCACCTTGCCGAGCGGATTGTCACCATAAGGGTTCTGTGTCTGCTGGGGTTGGTTCTGCGGCTGCTGTGGCTGTGGTGCACCGCCGCCGAACATATCCTGCAGCACCTTGCCGAGCGGATTGTCACCATAAGGGTTCTGTGTCTGCTGCGGCTGGCTTTGTGGCTGCTGCCCGCCGCCGAACATGTCCTGCAACACCTTGCCCAGCGGATTGTCGCCGTAAGGGCTCTGCGTCTGTTGCGGCTGCTGCCCGCCGAACATATCCTGCAGCACCTTGCCGAGCGGGTTATCCGTGGGGCCTGCAGGCTGAGGGGTCGGTGCCTGGCTGCCGCCGCCAGCCTGCCGCATCATCTGCTCGATGAGCTCGCCAAGCGGATTGCCGCCACCGCCTGCCGCATGCATCTGCCCGCCTAGCTGGTTGGTGGTCTGCTTGAATAGCCCGCCCATCATCATCGAGGCGATTGCCGGCAGCATCTGCTGCAACACCTGCTGGCTGACGCCGCTCGCCTGCGCGGCCTGGCTGGCGACGGCCCGCGACAGGTCCTTCGAGCCAAACAAATGGCCGAGAATGCCGTTGCCTTCATCGAGGCCCTGCGGCGAGAAGGCCCGGCTTGCATCCTCGAAATATTTGGCGTGCTGGCCGCTTGCCATCGCCGTCATGAAGGAGCCGAGCCCATAAGGGTCCGCCGTGTTGCGCTTCAGCCCCTGCGAAAAGGCCGGCAGCAGCGCCGCGACCGCGGCCTGCGTCTGCTGCTGCGAAAGCCCGAACTGCTGGGCCAGCGCCTGCATGCCGTTGCCGTTCTGGGCCTGTGCCAGAATATCGAACAAGGAAGGCATTGTTTTCTCCTCCGGGAAAATCCTCGTTGGAGAAGCCTAATTCGTTTCCATCACTGATTGAAGCGAATTTGCCGGACCATCGGCCAAGCGGATAGCGAAGCGTTAATACGCGTATTCCATGAACACCGGCTCGATCGAGCCGCCCCAGCGCGTGTGGTAGGCCGAGAGCATTTCTTCGGCGCTGGTGGTGCCGCGCGCGACGACCTCGTCCAGCGTGTTGAGGAACGAGGTCTCGTCATAGCCGTCGCGGTTCTTGCGGCCGCGGTTCTTCAGTCCCATGCGCGAGATGACGAGCACGTCGCGGGCGATCTCGCGCAATGTCGTGTTGCGGAACGGCGCCGAAATGCCCTGTTCCGGCACCGCGTTGCGCATTGCCAGCACTTCGTCGTAGCTCCAGCTCGAGGTCAGCGCCTCGGCCGCGTCGAGCGCAGCCGCATCGTAGAGCAGCCCGACCCAGAAGGCCGGCAGCGCGCAGATGCGCCGCCACGGCCCGCCATCGGCGCCGCGCATTTCGAGAAAGCGCTTCAGCCGCACGTCGGGGAACAGCGTTGACAGATGGTTCGCCCAGTCGCCCATCGTCGGCAGCCCGTCCGGCAGGTCGTTACGGGCAGCACCCGCCATGAACTGGCGGAAGGTGATGTGCGTCATGTCGTGATACTGGCCGTCGCGGATGACGAAATACATCGGTACGTCGAGCGCCCATTCGACATAATCGGCAAAGCCGAAATCGGGCGAGAAGCAGAATTCGAGCAGGCCGGAGCGCTGATTGTCGGTGTCGCGCCAGATCTCGCCGCGCCAGCTCTGTAAGCCGTTCGGCCGGCTTTCGGTGAAGGGCGAGTTGGCAAACAGCGCCGTCGACAGCGGCTGCAGCTTCAGCGACACCTGCATCTTGCGGCGCATGTCGGCTTCGCTTTCGAAGTCGAGATTCACCTGGATAGTGCAGGTCCGGTACATCATGTCGAGGCCCTTGGTGCCGACCTTGGGCATGTAGCGGGTCATGATCTCGTAGCGCGATTTCGGCATCTTCGGCGTCTCGGCCAGTGACCATTTCGGGCTGCCGCCAAGGCCGAGAAAACGAATGCCCATCGGTTCGGCGATCTCGCGCACCTGCGCCAGATGCGCATTGCCTTCGCGGCAGGTCTGGTGGATCGTCTCCAGCGGCGCGCCGGACAGCTCGAACTGGCCGCCGGGCTCCAGCGAGATCGCGCCCTGGCCGGTCGGCTCGACCAGGCCGATGATGCGGCCGGCATCCATGATCGGGTCCCAGCCGAGTTTGTCCTGCATGCCTTCGAGGATGGCGCGGATGCCGCGCTCGCCGCCATACGGCACCGGCGCATTGCCGTCGACATAGAACGGGAATTTCTCGTGCTCGGTGCCGATCCGCCATTTGTCGCGCGGCTTGTTGCCTTCGGCCAGATGCTCGACGAGTTCGTCGACGCTTTCTATCGGCCGGAAGTCGGTTGTATCGCGCGCCATAGGAGCCCTCCGCACATGACCCTGAAAATCGGCTTCGATTTTCAGAAGGGATCAGGTGCCCAATCAAATGCTACAGCGTCCTTTACGCGCCCGAAAGGACACGCGGCCGCTGCCGGCGCTAGATGGACGAAATGTCAGTAGCCGATCAAGCGAAAAATCCTGAGCCAGCGGGTAATTGGAATTGATCACCAATCGCCGATTGTCGCCTGGATCAGCGCCAGTGCCGCCACCGCCGCCGTATCCGCTCGCAGGATGCGCGGCCCGAGCGGAATCGCGGTAACGAAAGGCAGCGCTCTCAGCATCTTGCGTTCCTCGTCGGAAAAGCCGCCCTCCGGTCCGACCAGCAGACCGAGCTTGTTCTCCCGCACCACCTGCAGTGCCGGCAGGGGACTGTTGGTCGATGCATCCTCGTCGCAGAAGATCAGCCGCCGCTCGGGGTCCCAGCCCGCCAGCAGGCGCTCGAATTTTTCCGCTTCGCGCAGCTCTGGCACCGCCAATATGCCGCATTGCTCGGCCGCCTCGACGACATTGGCGCGCAGGCGCTCGATGCCGGGTTTTGCCACTTGCGTATGCTGGGTGATGACCGGCTGCAGGATGCCGGCGCCCATCTCCACCGCCTTTTGCACGAGGTAGTCGAGCCGCCCTTGCTTCAGCGGCGCGAAACAGTAGACGAGATCGGGCAACGGCGGCTGCGGCCGCTGCAATGCCAGCAACTTCAGGCGCAACGCCTTCTTCGATTTTGCCGCGATCGCAGCCGACCATTCGCCGTCGCGGCCGTTGAAGACCAGAATTTCGGCGCCTTCGCCGAGCCGCAGCACGTGCGAGAGATAATGGCTCTGCTGCGGGCCGACGTCGAACTCGATGTCCGGTCCAAGCCCGTCCGGCACGAACAGCCGCTGCATCTTGTAATTGGCGCGCATCGCCGAGGAATGGGCGAGGCCATCGCCGGCGTCAAGCCTCCGCGCTGGCGTGCCAGACAGGTCTGTAGCCACGCTTCAGCACGGAAACAGTTGTCGCCGGCGTGAGCAGGCCGATTGGACCGTCGGTAAAATCGCCGAATCCCACCGGTTCGCCATAACCGCCGAAACTCCAGGGCAGCGCGGCGCCGTCAAACAGGGCGTACGCCCTGTTTCCTGACGAGATCATCGTGCCGTCCGGCAAGTCCGCAAGCGCTTCCGGTTCCAGTCTCGTCGCCCGCCCGCCCGATGCCAGGCGCTCCTTGTGCAGGCGCTTGTCGAGCTGCGGCGCACGTGGCTCGGCCATGCCGCAGGCGTCGCCGAAACGCCGGACAAAATCCCTGGCCCGCTCGCGCCGGCAGAAGAAGCAGGGACGGTGGCCGGCGGCAAGTGCCGTCACCTCGTCGAGGAAAAACAGCTCGGTCCAGCCGGCCTTGCCGCCAGCCCGGTTGCGCCCCATCGGCTCGCGCCGCACGTTGCCGAATTCGCAGACGCAGATGATCCAGGCTTGCAGCGCCCAGCGCTTCTTCAACAGCGTTCTCGTCTCGGGGTCGTGAATGATGCCGCGATTGCCCATGAACAGGCCGCGCTCCGGCACGGCATGGATGGCGCCGAACGGGTCGACCCGGTTTTGCAGTGGCATAGGCGTTCCCTGTTGGCTGCAATGCTGGCGCCATGATATCGCTCGTTGCATCAATTTCATGTCAGCAGGTTTCGATGCGGGTCTTGGTTGTCCAGAACTTCGACAATGAGGGCCTTGGCCAGATCGGCGCGGCCCTTGTCGAGGCGGGTGCCGCTATCGACCTGCGCCGTCCCTACCGCGGCGACGCGCTGCCGCAAGATAGCGGCGGGCATGACGCCATGGTGGTGCTCGGCGGCGCCCAGAATGCGCTGGACGACGAGCTCTGTCCTTATTTTCCGGGCCTGCTCGACCTGACGCGCGACTTTGCCGAGAGGGATCGCGCGGTGCTTGGTATCTGCCTCGGCAGCCAGTTGGTCGCGCGCGCCTTTGGCGGCGAGAACCAGATCGGCGGCGCGTCGGAGTTCGGCTGGCACGAGGTCGCGCTCACCGCGGCGGCGCAGGCCGATCCGGTGCTCGCCGCCTTGCCTGAAAAATTCCCGATCTTCGAATGGCACGACGACACCTTTGTCTTGCCCGAGACTGCCGTGCGGCTGGCCGGCAACGCCGTCGCCGAGAACCAGGCGTTCCGCATCGGCCGCGCCGTCTATGGCTTTCAGTTCCATTTCGAGGCCGACCGGCCGATGGTTCGCGACTGGAGCACGTCCTTCGCACCGCTGATCGCCGAACGCCATCCGGATTGGGCCGTCCGGCTCGACGACGAAATGGCCCGCAACGGACCGCAAGCCGATGCCGCCGGCCTGGCCATCGCCCGCGCCTGGGTGGCGACGATCTGACGGCCCATATAGTCAACGTATTTGGCGACGTTGCATATTTGGCACGCGGCGGCAAATCCGCCGGGGATAACGCGTTTCATCCTTGGCCTGTGTCTGTCCGCCAGCCTAAAAGGCGCGCGCTCTGCATCTTGTGTGCAACCGCGATGAACTTTTCCTGTGACCCGCGCGACACACCACCGATACAGAACATGCCTAGAAGCGCGAAACCGTCCGACATTTGCGACGTATTTTGCGTTTCAACGCATTGGTAACCCGCTCGTGCATAGATGCAGGAAGCTCAACAAGAGATGACGTCCGTGAAAGCAGCCTTTTTGTCCTTTGTCATGTTGTCGGCTATCGTCTTGTGCGGCCTCGGCATTTATTCCGCCGACGCGGCCAACGACCACAATGCCGTTGACGGCTACGGCGTCACCGCCGCGCTTCGCTAGCCTCTCTGCTCATAATCCCACGCGTTTCCTACGCTCGCTCACCCGTCACTGTCAGGATATGCTTGTCCGCGCCGTCCACCACGAGCGCGGTGAGGTTTCCCGACTGCCAGGCGAGGGTGTCGACATTGACGCGGTTGCCGGTGATTTCGGCCTTGGGCACCGGCGTATGACCGTGCACCACGATCTTCGGATGAAGGCCGGTGTGGCCGTGGAAGACCTCGCGGATCCAGATCAGGTCCTGCCGGCTCTGGCTTTCCAGCGCAACGCCGGGCCGGATGCCGGCATGGCAGAAGAAGAAGTCGCCGAACGTCACTGAGAAGGGCAGCGAGCGCAGGAACTCGACATGGTTCTGCGGCACCGCCTCGACCAGTGCGGCGTGCCCTTGCCGCAGTGCCGCATCGGCGCGGCCAAACCAGGCGCTGCTCCCACCGAGCGACACGCCATAGGATAGCGCCGTCTGGATGCCGCCATAGCGCATGAACAGCCCGTCCGGATCGGGGACATCGAGAAAATCGAGAAAGCCGAGATCATGATTTCCGGCGAGCATCAGGTGACGCGGATCGCGTCTTTGCGCGTCGATCAGGAAATCGATGACGCCCCTGGAGTCCGGGCCGCGATCGACATAGTCGCCGAGATGGATCACGCGCCAATCGGCCGACGGCCTTTGACCGAGCTCCGCCTCGATCCGCCGGTGCATGGCGGTCAGCAAATCGAGCCGGCCGTGCACATCGCCGATCGCGTAAAGGCGCATGCCTTGCGGTCCGCGCGCCTCGTAGAAACTGATGCCGGGCTCCGTCAATGCCTGCGTCGCCTCCGTGGTCATGCCGTCACGGGACTTTAGCGCCGAAGCTGATCCTTGCCCATGTCGGTGACCAGGCGCTTTCCGCACAGAGCCAGCGTTATGTCCATCTCCTTGCGGATGATTTCCAGCGCCTTGGTAACCCCTTCCTTGCCGAGTGCGCCGAGGCCGTACAGGAAAGGCCGGCCGATATAGGTGCCCTTGGCGCCGAGGCACAGTGCCTTGAGCACGTCCTGGCCGGAACGGATGCCGCCGTCCATATGCACCTCGATCGCGTCGCCGACGGCGTCGGCGATCTCTTCGAGCGCCATGATCGACGACGAGGCGCCGTCGAGCTGGCGGCCGCCATGGTTGGAAACGATGATCGCGTCGGCGCCTGTCCTGGCCGCCATCAGCGCATCCTCCTTGTCGAGTATGCCTTTCAGGATCAGCTTGCCGCCCCAGCGCTCCTTGATCCAGGCGACGTCCTTCCACGACAGATGTGGATCGAACTGCTCCTTCGTCCACGACGACAGCGAGGCGAGGTCGCCGACGCCCTTGGCATGGCCGACGATGTTGCGGAAGCTCCGGCGCTTGGTCCCGGCCATGCCGACGCACCAGCGTGGCCTGGTCGCCATCTGCCAGATGTGCTTCGGCGTCATCCGCGGCGGTGCCGAAAGCCCGTTGCGGATATCCTTGTGGCGCTGACCGAGGATCTGCAGGTCGAGCGTCAGCACCAGCGCCGAACATTTCGCCGCTTTTGCGCGATCGATCAAATCGAAGACGAAGTCCTTGTCGCGTAGCACATAGAGCTGGAACCAGAACGGCTTCCTGGTCACCGACGCGACATCCTCGATCGAGCAGATGCTCATTGTCGACAGCGTGAACGGCACACCGAATTCTTCCGCCGCCTGGGCCGCCAGCATCTCGCCGTCCGGATGCTGCATGCCGGTCATGCCGGTCGGCGCCAGCGCCACGGGCATCGTCACCTTCTCGCCGATCATGGTCGATTCCAGCGAGCGGTTGTCCATGTCGACAAGCACGCGCTGGCGGAACTTGATCTTCTGGAAATCCTCTTCGTTGGCGCGGTAGGTGCTTTCGGTCCAGGCGCCGGAATCGGCATAGTCGAAGAACATCTTCGGCACGCGGCGGCGCGCCAGGTCCTTGAGGTCGGCGATGGTGAGAATGCTGCTCATGGATCTTTTTTCCGCTGGTTCTTCGCTGGTTCGTCGTTGAATTTTCTGGGCGGTGCCTACGGCTGTTTTCTTGCCGGCTCGCCGCCACCGGGCTCGGAGCGCTGCCTGAGCCTCAGCCGCGACACGCGCTGCCAGTCGCCGCTGCGCTCGGCCTCGGCCATCGATCGTTCGACGTAGGAGATGTGGTCCATCGCCGCCTGCCGCGCCGCAGCCGGATCGCCGCCCTTGACCGCGGTGTAGATCGCCCGGTGCTGCGAAAGCAGCGCCTCGCGCGCGCCCGGCACGTTGAACACCAGCCGCCGGTTCTGGAACACGCCTTCCGACAGCAGCCGATAACAGGAGCGCAGCGTGTGCAGCAGGATGATGTTGTGCGCGCATTCGCAGATCGCGTGATGGAACTCGACGTCGATTTCCGCCTCGTCGTCGAAATTGCCGGTCCGGTGCGCCTCGTCCATACGTGCCATGATGCGGTCGAGCAGCGCCAGATCGTCCGATGTGGCACGCCGCGCCGCATATTCGGCCGCCACCGCCTCGATCTCCCGGCGGTACTCCAGATAGTCGGTCACCGCCTTGCGATGCATCGAGATCAGGTCGGTCACCGGCTTGGTGAACAGCTGGCCGATGACATCGGCGACATGGGTGCCGCCGCCTGGCCGTGTCGTCAACAGCCCGCGCCCTTCCAAGGCTTTCAAGGCATCGCGCAGGATCGGCCGCGACACCTCGAACTGGCGCGCCAGTTCGCGCTCGCCCGGCAGCCGGTCGCCGGTGCGCAGGACGCCTTCGAGGATCAGGCTCTCGATCTGCTGCACCACCTCGTCGGCGGTGCGCGAATGCTCGATCCGGGAGAAAATGTCGCTCAAACGGGATGCCTGGGGGTTGAACCGATGTCGCGCAAGATAAAGCCGGCGTCGCCAACTGGTCAAATTATTTATCCAATTCGCCGGGGGCCGGGTCCGTTTCACAGCCGCGGCGCCATATCATCTTCAGCTAAATTGGGCGTTTGCGTCCCCTGACGATTGCCTCTAGAGGGACATCATTGCCAAAGGGCTCACAGAAGCCCGGGGGACCAGCCGTGCCAGACGCCGACCCTTCCAACCTCGAATTCCAGCTGCGCGCCAAAGCCGTGGGCGGCACCGTCATGGGCTTTCCGGCGCATGAAGGTCGGCCGGGCGCGCTCGGCGAGGTCCACGCCCGGCCGCAGCCGCTGGTCGAAAAGCCGCGCGTGCTGGTGCAGCTTTCCTTCATGACCGAAGCTGGATCCGGGATCGATCAGGCCGTGCTTTCCGAATTGTCGCGACGCCTCGGCATCGCCGCGCCCGACCCTCACGCCCGCCACCACGCGATGAAATGGGGCAAGGGCTCGCTGCGCTGGGAACGCCACACGGAATTCTCGACCTATCTCTGGGAAGGCCCGCTCGCCGAAAACGGCAGGGGGCAAGAAGACACACCCTTCGGCAACGGGTTTTCGCCGCCGGGCACGGTGATTTCCGGCATCAGGCTGGAGATCCGCAAATGGACGCCGGCGAACGAAAAACTGATCGCCGGCTTCGACCCGACCAGCCTGTGCTATTCGCTGGTCGAGCGCGGCAACGCGGCCATCGTCACCGATTTCCGTCAGGATGGCGACGGCTTGACCCGCATGCTGGTGCTCGACCGCGGCCTGACCCCGGCGCGCACCGGGGCACTGTCGCAGCGGCTGATCGACATCGAGACCTACCGCACGCTGGCCATGCTTGGGCTGCCGCTGGCCCTGACGCTGTCCGGTCGCGCCCGCCGCATCGAAGACAGGCTGGCCCAGACCACGTTGGAAATGAAGGTCGCCGAGACCCGCGACAGCCAGACGCTGCTTGCCGACTTGACCGAACTGGCCGCCGAGCTGGAGGCCGATGCCGCCTCCAGCCTCTACCGCTTCGGCGCCAGCCGCGCCTATGACGGCATCGTGCGCGAACGGCTGGAGGCGCTCGACGAAGAAGCGGTGCCCGGCTACGACACCTGGGGCGGTTTTCTGCAGCGCCGCGTGGCGCCGGCGATGCGTACCTGCCGTTCGGTCGAGGAGCGTCAGGCCAACCTGTCGACGAAGCTCACCCGTGCCACCACACTGCTGCGCACCTGGGTCGACGTCGAGGTCGAGAAGCAGAACCGCGATCTTTTGGCATCGATGAACAATCGCGCCCGCCTGCAATTGCGGCTGCAGCAGACGGTGGAGGGGCTCTCGGTCGCCGCGGTTTCCTACTATGTCGTCGGCCTCATCGGCTACGTCGCCAAGGGCGCCTCGATCTTCGGCCATGCCTTCGCGCCGGAAATGGTCACCGCCGCCTCGGTGCCGCTCGCGGTCGTGCTCGTCTGGTGGGGCGTGCGCCGCGTCCGCCGCATGCACTCCGAACCAGGCAAGCAGCCGGGCGAGTAATGTGGGGCGCAGCGGCAGATTGCCGCTGCAGAAGGCTGTCTCGGCCATAGGCCTCTCATCCCGGCCAACGCGGCATTTGCAAGCGACCACTGTCGCTGGTAAAAGATTTTTACCAGTCGATCGAAGGAGGCTGTCGATGTCCGGCCTTGCCATGCCGAAACCAGACGACGCCACGATGCGCCGGCGCGACGAGATCGTCGCCGATATGCGCATCATCGTGCCGGGCGAGGGCGTCGTCGACGCCGCCAATGCCATGCGCGCCTTCGAGAGCGACGGGCTCACCGCCTACCGGCAATTGCCGCTGGTCGTGGTGCTGCCGCAGACCGTGGCGCAGGTGTCGCGGGTGCTGAAATATTGCAGCGACCGCAACATCCGCGTCGTGCCGCGCGGCTCCGGCACCTCGCTCTCCGGCGGTGCGCTGCCGCTCGAAGACGCGGTGCTGCTGGTCATGAGCCGCTTCAACCGCATCCTCGAGATCGATTTTCAGAACCGCGTCGTCGTCGCCCAGCCCGGCGTCACCAATCTCGGCATCACCACCGCCGTCGAGCAGGAGGGCTTCTATTACGCCCCCGATCCATCCTCCCAGATCGCCTGCTCGATCGGCGGTAATGTCGCGGAAAATTCCGGCGGCGTGCACTGCCTGAAATACGGTCTCACCGCCAACAATGTGCTCGGCATCGAGATGGTGCTGATGAATGGCGAGGTGGTGCGCCTCGGCGGCAGCCATCTCGACGCGGAAGGCTACGACCTGCTCGGCGTCATGACCGGCTCCGAAGGACTGCTCGGCGTCGTAACCGAGGTCACCGTACGCATCCTGAAGAGGCCGGAGACGGCGCGCGCCCTGCTGATCGGTTTCCCGACCAGCGAGCAGGCCGGCCAATGCGTTGCCGACATCATCGGCGCCGGCATCATTCCGGGCGGCATGGAGATGATGGACCGTCCGGCCATCCACGCCGCCGAGGATTTCGTCCAGGCCGGCTATCCGCTCGATGTCGAGGCGCTGCTGATCGTCGAGCTGGACGGGCCGGGTGTCGAGGTCGACCATCTGATCGGCCTGGTCGAAGCCATTGCTTTTAGGAACGGCTCGACCACATGCCGCACGTCGCAGTCGGAACAGGAGCGGCTGAGCTTCTGGGCCGGCCGCAAGGCGGCGTTCCCGGCGGTCGGCCGCATCTCGCCCGACTACTACTGCATGGACGGCACCATCCCGCGCAAGGAACTGCCGCGCGTGCTCGCCGGCATGCGCGAACTGTCGCAGAAATACGGGCTCGGCGTCGCCAATGTCTTCCACGCCGGCGACGGCAATCTGCACCCGCTCATCCTCTATGACGCCAACGTGCCGGGCGAACTCGACAAGGCGGAGAGTTTCGGCGCTGACATATTGCGGCTCTGCGTCAAGGTCGGTGGCGTGCTGACCGGAGAGCACGGGGTCGGCATCGAGAAGCGCGACCTGATGCCGGAAATGTTCAACCAGATCGACCTCGACCAGCAGATGCGCGTCAAATGCGCCTTCGACCCCAACCATCTTTTGAATCCCGGCAAGGTCTTCCCGCAATTGAGGCGATGCGCCGAGCTCGGGCGGATGCACGTGCATCGCGGGAAAGTGGCGTTTCCGGACATTCCGAGGTTTTGAGCGCGTATGTTAGCGCTTGAACACCCCCCTCTGTCCTGCCGGACTTCTCCCCCTCAAGGGGGGAGATTGGCAGCTTCGGCGCCTCGCCCTCCCGTTAACACTGGAGATTGGCGAAGCCCGACGCAGCATCCGATCTCCCCCCTTGAGGGGGAGATGTCCGGCAAGACAGAGGGGGGCGCGAAGGAACACGACGTTCCCGCATTTGCAAATGCCGCGTCCGTCCCATGACCACCTTCACCCCGTCAACAGCCGCGGAAACCCTATCCACCGTCGCTTGGGCAGCCGCCGAAGACTCGCCGCTCGAAATCCTCGGCCACGGCTCCAAGCGCGGTATCGGCCGGCCGCAGCAGAGCGAGCATACGCTCGACCTTTCCAAACTCTCCGGCGTCATGCTTTACGAGCCGGCCGAACTGGTGCTGTCGGCAAAAGCCGGCACGCCGCTGGCCGAAATCGAAAGCCTGCTTGCCGAAAACGGCCAGCAACTTGCCTTCGAACCGATGGATTACGGCCCGCTGCTCGGCGGTGAGCCAGCGCGAGGCACGATCGGCGGCGCACTCGCCGCGAACCTTTCCGGCCCGCGCCGGCTGAAGGTGGGTGCTGCGCGCGACCATATCCTTGGCATAGCGGCCGTTTCCGGGCGCGGCGAGGCCTTCAAGTCGGGCGGCCGCGTCGTCAAGAACGTCACCGGCTATGATCTGTCCAAGCTGATGGCCAACAGCTGGGGCACGCTGGCGGTGCTCACCGACGTCACCTTCAAGGTGCTGCCTGCTGCCGAGACCGAAGTCACGCTCGCCATCCGCGGCCTGCTCGACGATCACGCCGCCGCCGCCATGGCGCTGGCGCTGGGTTCCAGCGCCGAAGTGTCGAGTGCTGCCCATCTTCCCGAACGGGTCGCAGCCAGGGTCGCCGGCGGCAGTCTCGGCAGCGATGCCGCGACGCTGCTGCGCATCGAGGGCTTCGGCCCGTCGGTCGCTTACCGCATTGCCGCTCTGAAAGACCTGCTGAAAAACGCCGGGCCGCTGCAGGAGATTTCCGGTTCGGTCTCGTACTCGGTCTGGCGCGGTGTCCGCGACTGCGCGCCGTTCGCCGATGGCAGCGAAAGGCCGGTGTGGCGCGTCTCGATGGCGCCGTCGCGGGGCCACCAGATGGTGCTGGCGCTGCGCATGCAGGCCCCGGTCGATGCCTTCTACGATTGGCAGGGCGGGCTGATCTGGCTGCGCATGCAGCAGGACGATCCCGAGGCTGGCCTGTTGCGCGGCCTGATCAGAAGACATGGCGGCGGCCATGCGACGCTGGTGCGCGCAACCCCTTCGCACCGCGCCGCCGTGCCGGTGTTCGAACCGCAAGCGCCGCAACTGGCAGCACTGTCGGCGCGGCTGAAGACCGAATTCGACCCGAAGAATATCCTCAATCCCGGCCGTATGGCGCCGGGCGCAAGCTCTGCTACTCTCGCGCCGGCAACCGAGGGAGGAGCACAATGAGCGATCCAGGCCAAAACGGTACGTCACGCCAGACCGACCGCTGGCTGGAGCCCGGCCCGACCAACGCGCTGGTCATCTACATCCTCTATCTCGCCGGCCTAGCCATCGGCGTCAGCGGTATTGTCGGCATCGTCCTGGCCTATATCAATCGCGGCAAGGCCGGCGGCTTCGTCGAAAGCCACTACACATTCCTGATCCGCACCTTCTGGATCGGCCTGCTCTATGCACTGATCTCGGCGCTGTTGATGATCGTGGTCATCGGTGTCGTGCTGATGGTCGCGGTCGCCGTCTGGTTCATCGCCCGCTGCGTTCTTGGCCTGCAGGCGCTGCAGCGCGGCGAGGCGGTCAAGAACCCGGAAAGCTGGTTTCTGGGATTATGAGCATGATCCCCAAAAGTGGGTACCGGTTTTGGGAAAAGATCATGCTCAAACGGTAAGGATTCGTTTACGTGCAGACCAATTTCTCAGCTGCCCAGCTCGCCGATCCGCATGTCGCGGAATCGGAGAAGATCCTGCGCAAATGCGTGCATTGCGGCTTCTGCACCGCCACCTGCCCGACCTATGTGACGCTCGGCAACGAACTGGATTCGCCGCGCGGCCGGATTTATCTGATCAAGGACATGCTGGAAAACGGCCGGCCGGCCGACAAGCAGATCGTCACCCATATCGACCGCTGCCTGTCCTGCCTCGCCTGCATGACCACCTGCCCGTCGGGCGTCAACTACATGCATCTGGTCGACCACGCCCGCGTCCATATCGAGGAGACCTACAAGCGTCCGCTGGCCGATCGCCTGACACGCGCCATGCTGGCCTTCGTGCTGCCCTATCCCTCGCGTTTCCGCGCGGCGCTCAAGCTGGCGAAGCTCGGCCACCCATTCGCCGGCCTGTTTGAGAAAATCCAGGTATTGAAGCCTTTGGGCGCGATGTTGAAGCTGGCCCCGGCGTCGGTCCCGGAAGTCTCGCCGATGGCCTCGCCGGGCGTCCATGCCGGGCAGGGCGCGAAGAAAAATGGCCGCGTCGCCATCCTCACCGGCTGCGCGCAATCCGTGCTCGATCCCGGCATCAACGACACGACGATTTCGCTGCTGACCCGGCTTGGCGTCGAGGTCGTGGTGCCCGAGGGCGAGGGCTGCTGCGGCGCGCTGGTGCATCATATGGGGCGCGAGGACGCTGCCTTGGCGTCGGCCCGACGGAACGTCGACGCCTGGACGCGCGCCATCGAGCAGGGTGGACTCGACGCCATCGTCATCACCGCATCCGGGTGCGGCACCACCATCAAGGATTACGGCTTCATGCTGCGCCTCGATCCGGCCTATGCCGACAAGGCTGCGCGGGTCTCGGCGTTGGCCAGGGACATCACCGAATATCTGGCAAGCCTCGACCTGCCCGAGCCGGTCCGCAAGCCGGGCACCATCGTCGCCTATCACTCAGCCTGCTCAATGCAGCACGGCCAGAAGATCACCCGCCAGCCGAAGGAGCTTCTGGTCCGTGCCGGTTTCGTCGTGCGCGAGCCGCGCGAAGGGCATTTGTGCTGCGGTTCGGCCGGCACCTACAACATCCTGCAGCCCGGGATTTCGGCAACGCTGCGCGACCGCAAAGTCAGGAATATCGAGGCGACCGGTGCTGAAATCGTCGCCACCGGCAATATCGGCTGCATCACCCAGATCGCTTCCGCCGCCAAGCTGCCGGTGGTGCATACGATAAAGCTGCTGGACTGGGCCTATGGCGGCGAGCCGCCAAAATTGGTTTGATTGCTGCGCACCCGCCGATGAGACTGCCGAGATGCCCAACCCAAAGTCAGAAGAGATTGGAACCGTCGTTCGGCTGCTGTCGGACAAATCGCCGGCGACGCTCCAGGCCAGCTATGGCGAATGCCAGACAATCATCGCTCGTCATCTCAAGGATGGGTCCGAATTCCTGTTTACGCTCATAAAGGCAGCGGTAGAAGCCGACGTCCAGCAAGACAATCTGATTATCGACGCCGTTTCGTTTCTCGACGACGCGCATTTGGCTCGTCTGGCATTTTTCCTGCAAGAGGAAGTGAAACGCGGAATAGACGTGGAGGATCTGCTGGCTCACGTCGCCTTGCAGGCGCCGGAATTGTTTCCAGACAGTACCTTGGGCGACGTTCCCGATTTCGCAGACTGGCTGACGCATGATGATCCTCGTTCGCCGCCGGCATGTCATCATTTCAGCTTTGAGGAAGGCGCTCCGAGCGACATGTCTTTTCCGACGCATCGCAATCATCCTACCTGGCATCTGCCGGCGACTGGCCGGCCACTTACGGTCGGCGGCGAAGGATCGGCAGTGTGCCCGACCTGTCGAGAGCGACTGATACATCTGATTATGCTGGACGATCTTGGGAGTGAGCTGACGATGCCTCTTCCCAGACTCCGTATCGAGACCTGTGCGAATTCTCTCGAACCGACCTATTATTCCCACGACGCTGCCGGTGTGCCGACGCCGATCGCGCCTCTGCATTCGCCCTACATTGAGAGGCCTGCAAAAGCCGCCGAGAAAAGAACTGTTCGGTTGGCACCGACCCCTGAACGGTGGCTCAGGCAGTCGTACGGGATAAGCAATTCAAGGCAAAACCTGTTTCGGCTTGGTGGGCTGCCGTCATGGATTCAGGGACCGCAGTTTCCAGTCGTTCCCGGAACGGACCGGGAAATGAAATTTCTTCTTCAGTTCGATTCACTCGCCGGTTTCTTCTGGGGCAGCGGCGGCGTGCTCTACGTCTTCTGGGATGACGAGTCCCGGATCACCTGCCATGTGCCGCAATACACGTGACGAAGGCGCCTACTCCGCCGCCAGCCGGTCTGCCGTGCCGTAGGTTGCCTGATAGCGGGCACGCTGCCGGCTGAGGGCCACCATCGTGTTGCGCAGCAGGATCGCCACCGTGATCGGGCCGACGCCGCCCGGCACCGGCGTGATCCACGACGCGACATGCCTGACGCTCTCGGCATCGACGTCGCCGACGATGCGGCTCTCGCCGTCCGGCCCGATTTCCGAATTGATGCCGATATCGATGACGGCGGCGCCCGGCTTGACCATGTCGGCCTTGATCAGCCGCGGTTTGCCGACCGCGACGAACAGTGCGTCGGCGCGGCGTGCGTGTGCCGCCACCGAACGCGTCATGTGGTGACAGACGGTCACCGTCGCGCCTTCGCTCATCAAGAGGAACGCGATCGGCTTGCCGACGATCTCGGAATGGCCGACGACCACCACCTCGAGCCCCTTGAGGTCGAGGCCGGTTTCCCTGAGCAGTTCGACCGAAGCGGCGGCGGTGCAGGGCGCCAGGTCGAGCTGGTTGTAGACGATGTTGCCGATCGAGGCCGGATGCATGCCCTCGACATCCTTGAGCGGATGCACCGCCGCCTGCAGCGTCTTGATCGGAATGTGCACCGCCACCGGCCGCTGGATGATGATGCCGGTGACGCGCGGGTCGGCGTTAAGCCCGTGGATTGCCGCTTCCAGCTCGCCGGCGGTGATGTCGGCGCGAAAGCGCCTTTCCTCGAAGCCGATGCCGGCCAACCCGGCCTTGGCGCGCTGGTTGCGGACATAGACGTCGACCGCGGCGGTATCGCCGACGGTGACCGACACCAGCTTCGGCGGAAAGCCTTCGGCGGTGGCGATCGCCGCCTCCTCGCGCACGCCGGCGATGATGCGTTGGGCAACCGGGCCGCCTCTGAGATAGCGGCTGTCATCGGAAAGGGACATCGGGATGGGGCCTTTATCTGGATTTTAGCCGCCACATAGCAAAGCAACCGCGAAAGGGCAGCGCGAAAAGCGAACCGCCATGCCGGTCGCGCGACGTGCCGGCAAAATCTTCCCGCCAATTCCTGCTGGCGGAAACAAAAAGGGCAGCACGGCTTGCCGCGCTGCCCTTTCGTGACTGGCCGCATCCCCACACGGCCCGTCCCCCGTTATTCAATGTTCCCGAGGCTTCTGAGCAGAATCATCGGTGAGGTCAACCGCAGATTACATGACTACAACCGTCGTGCCAACATTGACCCGCTCGTAAAGGTCGACCACGTCCTCGTTGCGCATGCGGATGCAGCCCGACGACACCGCGCCGCCGATCGTCCAGGGCTGATTGGTGCCGTGGATACGGTACTCGGTCGAGCCGAGATAGAGCGCGCGTGCGCCGAGCGGGTTTTCCATGCCGCCAGCGAGATAGGTCGGCAGATAACGGCCCTTGGCGGCTTCGCGGGCGATCATCACCGCCGGCGGCCGCCAATCCGGCCAGACGCGCTTGTTGGTGATCTTGTGGGTGCCGGACCATTCGAAGCCCGGCTTGCCGGTGCCGACGCCATAACGCCGCGCCTTACCGTTCTTCCCGACCAGATAGAGGAAATTCTCTCGCGTATCGATGACGATCGTGCCCGGCTTCTGCGGGCCGTCATAGGCGACTTCCTGCGGCAGATAGATCGGGTCGATCTGCGGCCGCATCACCATGCGCTTGGCCGGCGCCTGCACCGCTGCGGTGCGCAGCTGATCGGGTTCGGCCAGCCGCCGGTAGCGCCGTTGCGGCTGCGCCTCTTGCCGGCTCTGCCGCACGATGCCCGGGGCATGGCCGAGCTGCAGCACCCAGGGTGCCGAAAGATCCGGGCTGACCACCACCGGCGGCCTCTCCGCATAGCGGTCGTTGGCATTGGCGGCGCCGGCAGCAAGTACGGCCGCGGCGCCGAACAGTGGGAACAAGAATGTCTTCATCGCAACGCACCTTGATCGTCGAACATGCCGGGGTGCAAAGCCTCCCCGATTTCGCCGACATTGGGCGCGAAGCGGCAACCGAAACATGAATCGGAATGTGTAAAATGCCGATCTGTCAGTAAAGCTTTTGGTGTGGTTACCGCCCGGTTCAGGAATCTGGTAAAGCCGCGGTAAAGGCCGCGTCAAAACGCGTTAACGCCAAGACACGAACGGAATTCCGCCATGGATGAAAAGACAGGTCTGCTTGCCGGTCCCGACGGCATCGCCCGCTGCTTCTGGCACGGCAACCTGCCGGATTATCTGCACTACCACGACCACGAATGGGGCCGGCCGGTCGCCGACGACCGCCGCCTGTTTGAGAAGATCTGCCTCGAAGGTTTTCAGTCGGGCCTGTCCTGGCTGACCATATTGCGCAAGCGCGACAATTTCCGCGAGGCGTTTGCCGGCTTCGATGTCGACAAGATCGCCGCCTTCACCGACGCCGATGTCGATCGCCTGCTCGGCAATGCCGGCATCATCCGCCATCGCGGCAAGATCGTCTCGACCATCAACAACGCCAAGCGCGCCCGCGAACTCATCGACGAGGCCGGCTCGCTGGCCGCCTGGTTCTGGAAGTTCGAGCCCGGCCCGCACGAGCGGCCCGAGATCGTCGACCTCGCGCATTTGCGCGCCAATCCGACGACGGCCGTCTCGGTCCGCATTTCGAAAGAGCTGAAGAAGCGCGGCTGGAGCTTTGTCGGCCCGACCACCGTCTACGCCTTCATGCAGGCGATGGGGCTGGTCAACGACCATCTCGAGGGCTGCGTCTGCCGCGAACCGGTCGAGGCGGAACGGAAAGCGTTCAAGCGGCCGAAATAGCGGCTCAGGCGCCGCCGGCGCCGGCGAGGAAAAACCCGGCAAGGATGGCCGCCAGCGCGGCGAACACCGGATAGATCACCAGCAGTCCGGTCATCAGCACGTCGCGCATGGTCGGTCCGCTGCGCTGTTGCGCCGCGATCTCGAACGGTCCGGCGATTTGCTTGGTATTCGGCGCATAACCATCGGCCGGCCGCAGCCGGACCGAGGCGTCGCGTGCGCCGCTATCGATGATGTCGAACTTCTGTAGCGTGGCCATGGCCCCGAACCCCTTGTTTCGGCGCGCTTATCGGCCCGGATTGTGTCGGCACGATGCCGCGCGCATGGCGCAATTGTTTCAGCTTCTTTTTCGCCTTTCCTTCTCCCCTTGTGGGAGAAGGTGGATCGGCGCGCAGCGCCGAGCCGGTTGAGGGGTGTTGGAAGAAATGAGGCGTCGGCGTTCCCTGGAACACCCCTCATCCGACCGAGCTTCGCTCGGCCACCTTCTCCCACAAGGGGAGAAGGAGAGCCGCAAACCCTTGCCTTCTCCGGGCTGCATCGGTAGGACACGCCGACCCGAAATAAGTCACCGATTACTTAGCAAAGTACCCATCCCATGGCCGACAAATCCGAAAAGATGAAAGCGCGGCTTCCGCGCGGCTTTGTCGACCGCGGCGCCGACGATCTGCGCACCGTCGAGAAGATGATGGCGACGATCCGCTCGGTCTTTGAACTCTACGGTTTCGAGCCGGTCGACCAGCCGCTGATCGAATACACCGATGCGCTCGGCAAATTCTTGCCCGACCAGGACCGGCCGAACGAGGGCGTGTTCTCGTTCCAGGACGACGACGATCAATGGCTGTCGCTGCGCTACGACCTGACCGCGCCGATGGCGCGCTTCGTCGCCGAGAATTTCGAGCGCCTGCCGAAACCCTATCGCAGCTATCGCTCCGGCTGGGTGTTCCGCAACGAGAAGCCCGGCCCCGGCCGCTTCCGCCAGTTCATGCAGTTCGACGCCGACACGGTAGGCACGCAGGGTGTCGCGGCCGATGCCGAGATGGCAATGATGATGGCCGACGTGATGGAGGCGCTCGGCATCAAGCGCGGCGACTACGTCGTCCGCGTCAACAACCGCAAGGTGCTCGACGGCGTGCTCGAGGCGATCGGCCTCGGCGGCGACGAGAACGCTGGCCGCCGGCTGCAAGTGCTGCGGGCGATCGACAAGCTGGACAAGCTGGGCGTCGAGGGGGTTCGTCTGCTTTTGGGCGCCGGGCGCAAGGACGAGAGCGGTGATTTTACCAAAGGTGCCGGACTGGGTAACGCGCAAAGCGATGTTGTGATCAGCTATTTCACGGTCATGGCGCAGCATGATCCCGAACAAATTGTCCAGACACTGGGATCTATCACCCCAGGGCTCAGCAATCTTGTCGAGGAAAGAAAACTCGAACATCTCGGCATCACGAACGCCTCGTTTGTCGAGGGTCTTGCAGAGTTGGAGCAGATAAGAACCATGGTCGCGCAAAGCGGCTACGGTGAGGATCGCATTCGCATCGATCCCTCCGTTGTGCGTGGCCTCGAATATTACACCGGCCCGGTCTACGAGGCCGAGCTGCTGGCCGAAATCCCCAACGAGGACGGCCAGATCGTGCGCTTCGGCTCGGTTGGCGGCGGCGGACGTTATGACGGCCTCGTCTCGCGCTTTCGTGGCGAGCCGGTGCCGGCGACCGGTTTTTCCATCGGCGTCTCGCGCCTGATGACGGCGCTGAAGAACCTCGGCAAGCTCGATACTTCCGATGTCATCGCGCCGGTCGTCGTGCTGACCATGGACAAGGATACGGAAAGCCTCGGCCGCTACCAGAAGATGGTGGCCGAGCTGCGCGCCGCCGGCATCCGCTCGGAAATGTATCTCGGCGGCGCCGGCATGAAGGCGCAGCTGAAATATGCCGACCGCCGCGGCAGCCCGGTCGCCGTCATCCAGGGCGGCGACGAGCGCGCCAAGGGCGAGGTGCAGATCAAGGACCTGATCGAAGGCGCGAAAATGTCGGCCGAGATCGCCGACAACGCCGAATGGCGCGCCGCGCGACCGGCGCAGGTGACCGTGTCGCAAGGCGATCTGGTCGCCGAGGTGAAGAAGATACTGGCGGCGCAGGCGGCCGACCGAGCGAAGGGTGGCGCGTGAGCACCCCCCTCTGGCCTGCCGGCCATCTCCCCCTCAGGGGGGGAGATTGGATATCGCGCCTGCTTTCGCCAATCTCAAGCGTTGGAGAAGAGACACCGAGGCCGAAGCTGCCGATCTCCCCCCTTGAGGGGGAGATGGCCGGTAGGCCAGAGGGGGGTGCCTCGCGCTCCACATTCCCATGACCTCGCGCCCCGCCATCGCATCCGACATCACCAGCCTCTTCGCCGCGCGAAATACGCATGCGGTCGAAGTCGCTGTGCTGCAGCCGGCCGATCCGTTCCTCGACATGGCCGGCGAGGATTTGCGGCGCCGCATCTTTCTCACCGAAAGCGAGACCGGGCAGACGCTTTGCCTGCGGCCGGAATTCACCATTCCGGTCTGCCTCGACCACATCGCCAGCCAGGCCGGCACGCCGCGCCGCTATTCCTATCTCGGCGAGGTGTTTCGCCAGCGCCGCGAGGGCGGCAACGAGTTCTTCCAGGCCGGCATCGAGGATCTCGGCGACCGCGACACGGCGGCCGCCGACGCCCGTTCGCTGGCCGATGCGCATGCGCTGCTGTCGCTGGTGCTGCCCGGCCGGGAGCTGGCGGTGACGCTCGGCGACCAGACCATCTTCGAGGCGGTGCTGGCAGCACTTGGCCTGCCGCGCGGCTGGCGCATGCGGCTGGCCCGTGCCTTCGGCTCGGCGCCGATGCTGGAGGCAGCACTTGCCGACCTGGCCAATCCACCGCGCAACAGCCAGCTTGCCGGCCCGGTCGCCGCCCTTGTCCTCGACGGCGATCTCGACGGTCTTTCGGCGCATGTCGCCGGCGGCATGGAAGGGGCCGGGCTGTCGGCAACGGCCGGGCGTTCGCCGTCCGAGATTGCGCGGCGCCTGATCGAGAAAGCCGAACTGCGCAGCGTGCGGCTGTCGAACGAGGCGTTTGCGGCGCTGAAGAGCTTCCTGGCAATCGACGTGCCGCTCGACAGCGCCGCCGGAGCGCTCGAACGTTTTGCAGCCGATGCCGGGCTTTCACTGGGGGCTGCGCTGGAGAATTTCGCAGCCCGCGCCGCGGCCATCGCAAGCCTCGGCCTGCCGACGTCTGAAATCAGCTACGACGCCGCCTTCGGCCGGCCGCTCGATTACTACACCGGCCTGGTCTTCGAGATCGCGGCGCAGGATGGCGACCGGCCGCTCGCCGGTGGTGGCCGCTACGACCGGCTGCTGACGCTGCTCGGCGCCAAAACGCCGATCCCCGGCGTCGGTTTTTCCGTCTGGCTCGACCGCATCGAGGCGCTGCGGGAGACGGCGCCATGATCACGCTGGCGATCCCGTCGAAAGGCCGGCTCAAGGAGCAGGCGCTGGAGGTGCTGGCCAAGGCCGGGCTTGCCGTCAGCCTGCCCGGCGACGAGCGCAAATATCGCGCCCGCATCGACGGCCTTGACGGCGTCGAGATAGCGTTCCTGTCTGCCTCGGAGATATCAGGCGAAATCGGCCAGGGGTCGGTCGATCTCGGCATCACCGGCGAGGACCTTTTGCGCGAAAACCTCGCCGATTGCGAGATGCGCGCCGAAATCATCGCCCGCCTCGGTTTCGGCAATGCCGATGTCGTCGTCGCCGTGCCCGACATCTGGCTCGATGTCGACACCATGGCCGACCTCGACGACGTCGCCGCCGACTTCCGCCAGCGCCACGGCCGCCGGCTCAGGATCGCCACCAAATACTGGCGCCTGACCCAGCAGTTCTTTTCGCAAAAGCACGGCATCCAGGTCTACCGCATCGTCGAAAGCCTTGGCGCCACCGAAGGCGCGCCGGCGGCCGGATTGGCCGATATCGTCGTCGACATCACCACGTCAGGCGCGACGCTGCGCGCCAACCATCTCAAGGTGCTGGCCGACGGCCTCATCCTGCGCTCGCAGGCCTGTCTCGTGGCGTCGAGGAAGATGCGTTCGGCGACGGACGAGGCCGTGTTGCGCGATATTGCGGGCAGGATGGCGTCGGTGAACGCAGGCTGACGCTGCCGATCTCCCCCCTTGAGGGGGAGATGTCGCCGAAGGCGACAGAGGGGGTCGGTACGTCTTGACGCGACTCTCCTAACGGACAGAACAGGCTGGTGCTCCACGCGAGACGACCCCCTCAGGCCTGCCGGCCATCTCCCCCTCAAGGAGGGAGATTGACAGCTTGGCCGCTGGCACCGACCTGACGCGATTTTCTTGACGTACAGCAATTTTGTTCTTGCTTTGTGCCGGCAGCTATGCTACTAAACTCGCTATGGTGCCAATTGGCCCCGAAGACCCGCCCGCCGAGGCGGGTTTTTTATTTTCGGCCCTTACAGGCGAGTTCCCACCCAGCCCCACCATGGACGGGATTTCCACCACCCCGCCGGGCTGATAGGCTCGGCCTGTCTGCGGAGGACACGGCGATGCCGATCAATCTCGACGAGTTGAAGAATGCCACCAGCCTGCGCTCCAAGCGCGATGGCGGCTCGTTCATTGCGCCGGTCGACGGCACGGCGCATGTGGCGGGCGAGCGCAGCGTGCCGTTGCTCAACCTGACCATCCCGGCGTTGTTTGCCGATACGGTCGGCAAATACGGCACGCTCGATGCCGCCGTCTTCGTCGAGCAGGACAAGCGCTTTACCTGGGACGAACTGTCGGAGACGGTCGATGCGCTCGCCGCCGGTTTCCTGGCGCTCGGCCTCGAGAAAGGCGACCGCGTCGGCATCTGGTCGCCGAACCGCTGGGAATGGCTGGTGACGCAATTCGCCACCGCCCGCATCGGCCTGGTCCTGGTCAACATCAACCCGGCCTATCGGCTGGTCGAGCTGGAATATGCCTTGAACAAGGTCGGCTGCAAGGCGCTGGTCACCGCCGCCACATTCAAGAGTTCCGACTATCTCGGCATGATCGAGACGCTGGCGCCGGAGATCGCCAACGCTGCGCCGGGCAAGCTCGACGCCAACAGACTGCCGGCGCTGAAGACCGTCATCCGCATGGACGAGGAGAATTCTGCGGGCATGTTCAATTTCGCCGACGTGCTGGCGATGGCCGGCCGCGACGAGCATGACAAGCTCGACCGGATTTCAGCGGGGCTGAAACCGGACGACGCCATCAACATCCAGTTCACCAGCGGCACGACAGGTGCGCCCAAGGGCGCCACGCTGACCCACAACAACATCGTCAACAACGGCAATTTCGTCACGTCGGCGATCCGGCTCACCGTCGACGACCTGCTGTGCATCCCGGTGCCGCTCTACCATTGCTTCGGCATGTCGATGGGCACGATGGGCTGCGTCACCAAGGGCACGACCATGGTTTTCCCCAGCGAGGGGTTCGATGCCGGCGCCACGCTGAAGGCGGTGGCGACGGAACGCTGCACCGCGCTCTACGGCGTGCCGACCATGTTCGTCGGCCTGCTCGACCATCCGGATTTCGCCTCCTTCGATCTCACCAGCCTGCGCACCGGCATCATGGCCGGCTCGCCATGCCCGATCGAGGTGATGAAGAAGGTGGTGTCGCTGATGCATATGGCTGAGGTGACCATCGCCTACGGCATGACCGAGACCAGCCCGGTGTCGTTCCAGAGCAGCGTCGACGATCCCCTGGAAAAGCGCGTCTCGACCGTCGGCCGCGTCCATCCGCATGTCGAGGTCAAGGCCATCGACGCCGAAGGTGCCACCGTCGCGGTCGGCGCGCCGGGCGAGCTCTGCACGCGCGGCTATTCCGTGATGAAGGGCTATTGGGACGACGAGCAGAAGACCCGCGAGGCCATCGACGCCGACGGCTGGATGCACACCGGCGACCTCGCCACCATCGATGCCGAGGGCTATTGCAACATCGTCGGCCGGGTCAAGGACATGGTCATCCGCGGCGGCGAGAACGTCTATCCGCGCGAGGTCGAGGAGTTTCTCTATCGCCACCCCAAGGTCAAGGAGGTGCAGGTGTTCGGCATTCCCGACCCGAAATATGGCGAGGAGCTGTGCGCCTGGATCGTGCTGAAGCCCGGCCAGATCACCACGGAGCAGGAGATCAAGGCCTTCTGCGCCGGCCAGATCGCCCATTTCAAGATCCCGCGCTACATCCGCTTCCGCACCGAATTGCCGATGACGGTGACCGGCAAGCCGCAGAAATTCCTGATGCGCCAGGCGATGGTCGACGAGCTGGGATTGGTGACGCAGAAGACGGCGTGAAAAGGCTTCCGTTTGTGCCTACGCGTGACGGAGGCGTTGTTTGGGCAACATATTTGAGGGGTGTTCCATGCGGATTGGGTTAGGCGTGCTTTTCCTGGCAACTCAGCTGGCAGCCACCGCGGTGCTGGCGCAGACGGCGGCCGAGCGTGAGGCCTGCCAAGCAGATTACCAGAGATTGTGCAAGGGCGTGTTGCCGGGCGGTGGCCGCGTCGTAAAATGCCTGGCCGGTCACATGAGCGAGCTGACGCCCGAATGCAAGAAGGTCGTCAAGGCCAACACGCCCGGCTAGCGCGCGAGCTTCCTGCGGGTGACATGATGTTTCGAGGTGTGCGGGGGCAGGAGGCAGCGCAATCGCGGCGGATTCTTGCGAAGAGGACCCCCACCCCTAACCCCTCCCCACAAGGGGGAGGGGGACTTTCGGTGGCGCCGACCTCGGCAAATTGCCTGCCTTTCGGCGCCGAAGGGAAAGCAAGGGCGCGCGGCAGCTTTCCCTCCCCCTTGTGGGGAGTGTTAGGGTGCGGGTCCTCTTCGCAAGAATGCGTACGCGATTGCGCTGCCCTTGTGGGGAGGGGCTAGGGCTGGGGTACGCTGCGATGGCGTCATGACCTGTCATATGCGATTTCTCTGGATGGTCGCGGTGCGCAACAGTGGTTGCAAATCGCCCTTCCATGGGATTTGCGGGAAGGCAAGAAGGTGACAATGAGTGGTCTCGCAAGATCGGCGGTTTCCTACGGCATGCCGTTGGCCGCGCTGGCGATGGCTGTCGCGGTCAGGGCCAGCGGGGTGTCGGTCGACGAAGGGTCGCTGGGCACCAGGATATTTATCGGCGCGCTGTCGAGCGCGATCATGTTCACCACCATTTTCGTGGTGCTCGACCACGCCGAGGCGGTGGCCCGGCGGGTGGGCGAGCCGTACGGCACGTTGGTGCTGACCATCGCCGTGACGGCAATCGAAGTGTCGATCATCGTTTCCATCATGCTGCACGGCGCCAACAACCCGACGCTTGCGCGCGAATCCGTGTTCTCGACGGTGATGATCACCTCCACCGGCGTCGTCGGCATGTGCCTGACGTTTGGCGGCTGGCGCCATCGCAAGCAGGCAATCGTCCGCCAAGGGACCAGCGCCTATCTGGCGGTGCTGGTCGCGCTGAGCGTCATGACGCTCATTCTGCCGACCTACACGCGAACCACCGATCCCGGCACGTTCTCGGCGGCGCAACTTGGCTTCGTCAGCGTGCTTTCGGTGCTGCTTTATGCCGGTTTTCTGTTCGCGCAGACTGTCCGCCACCGCGACGATTTCATCGACGGGCAGGCACATGGCGCCACGGTGCGAGCCGACGCTCACGAAGGCGTCGCCGCCGGCGCTGTTCTCCTGCTGATCGGGCTGATCGGCATCGTCATGCTGGCCGAGCAGGTCGCTGCAAGCGTCGAGGACGCGCTCGTCGCCTATCAGGTGCCGCAGGCCGACGCCATTGTCGGCGCAATGATCGCCGGGTTGGTTCTGATGCCGGAGGCGATCTCGGCGGTTCGCGCCGCGCTCAACAACGAGCTGCAGCGCGGTCTGAACGTCGCCATGGGTTCGGCCTGCGCGACGATCGGTTTGACAATACCCGGCATAGCCGCCGCCAGCCTGCTGACCGGAAGAGGACTGACCCTAGGCCTGCCGGCAACCGACATGGTGCTGTTGGTCCTGGCGCTTTTCATCTGCAATGTGAGCTTCAGCACGGAGAGGACGACGTTCTTGACCGGCTTGGTGCACCTGGTGGTGTTTTGCACTTATGTGTTTTTGATATTTGTGCCGTGAGGGGGTGGGGGGCGAGGTAGCAAACCCACTATCGACCGGTCCTCGAACGAGCGGTCATCCGTTTCCCTATCGAGCTGCGAAGTAGGCAAGCCGCAGAAGTTCCCGATGGTGCGATGGTCGAGAGGTGGTGACGACAAAGACGGCTTGAGGGCGGGCGCTCCGATTTGTGTCCTTTGCGCCGTGGGCGGACGCTTAGCGTCAAGGCCGCCTTCTGACTGTCAGCTTTCAGCGCTGCGTTGGAACAACAGACGCTGCTGGCCGTCGTGCCAAGCAGCTGCTACACGAGAACCTCGACCACGGCGTGCAAATTCTACCGCGTCGGCCGTGAGGTGGACACCTACAATACGGAAGGAAATTGCATCGGGCCGGTCAATCCTCTGTGAGGCGACATGCCACTCGATCATTTTGTATCGCAGGTCCACCTTCGCAACTTCTACTCCGACGATGAGCGGGGATGCCTCGTAGGTGTCAAAAAGGACGACCTCAAGAAGTTTTACCCGTGGTCGGAAAATATCTGCCGCAGGCCCGACGGCAGCACGAACGACTACCTGCAAGAGCCTCGCGCGATTGAAGACTTCCTCACGCGCGTCGAGCCCAACTACAACGCTGCGATTGACGCGGTGCGCCGCCGTGAGATCGACACCGACCAAGTCTACGTCATAGCCGGCTTCGTCGCGTATGTCATGTCGGCATCACCAACCGCGATGCGCATGGGCAAGCCGCACCTCGCCGCGACCTTACAATCTGCGGTAGAGATCCTCGACGCGCAAGGCTTGATCCCGCCCGCTCCTGACGAACTGGGCAATAAGAGGCTGAGCGACCTGCTCGGAGACGGCTCGGTGCAGATCACGATCGACGAGAAATACCCTCAAGCGATCGGTATCTCGCAGATCGAAGGACGGGTGCATGTGTTCGGGAACGCGCTCTGGGACGTGATGTTCGCCGACCCCGCCGATGGTGCGTTCTTCACCAGCGATTTTCCTATCGGGCTAGGCCCATCCTATGACCCGAGCGTCGTGAGCAAGACGGTGCCGCTCGCCCCGGATGTCGCAGTGCGTATCCATCCGCTGCTACGCGAGCGGGGCAAAGAACCCGACTTTTCCTTCCCCGGGTTCCGCGCGAAGTTTCGGCGCCTCAAGGGAAAGGAAATACGAGAGATAAACCGAGGCTTGGTCCAAGCCGCCGAGACGATGGTCTTTTACAATCGGGATGCCGAATGGCTGTTGCCGTTCGTGCGCAGGAACCGCGATTTCCGGGCGGATTCCACCGTCTCGAAGATCCCGACGCCGACTGGCGGTAGCATGATTGTGGCGAGGCAGGGCGTCGTGCCGTACGCACGACCCACCCTGAAGCAGCATGACGGATAGCAGCTCGGATCAGGCCTGCTTTGCGCCAAGCAGGGTACGGAGTGATTTCAGCTTAGCTATAAGCTCATCGAACATTATGACGGACACCCCAGCGAGGGCATTACGAAAGACCTCAAAGGAACGCTTGCGCTCGGCATCGGGGATCATTCCTGCGACCAGAACGACTCTTATTCCGCGAGACTCCAACCCATGCTGAGGATTGTCTGCCTTGAGGCGGTAAATGTCTCTGCAGCTTGTTGACCTGATCGAGGACCTGCGTGATCGCAGAGACCAACTCAGAGGACGGCCCGAAGACGCCGCCCCGGTATTCCTGCCGACTGAGCAGCGCGGTGCCGGGCGTTTTGATTTCCAGCACTGCCATATTGTCTGTCAGCTGATTGGCGAACAAGAAGTCCGTGATCTTTTCGCCTGCTCCGTTCAGCTTTTTCTCGCCGACATGGGCCTGGCCCTGCCCGTAAGCCCAGCGCCCTTCAGCAGCGCGAGAAACGCCGGCTGCGGCTAAATAAAATCCGCTCTGGCCTTGGCGATTCGGATGAAACCGTCAAGTTTGGCGCCCAACTCCATCGCGAAAAGTTCTGCGAAAGCCTCATGATGTTTCTGGAGTCTCAACGATTGTACTGGAGACCTCATAAACTTGAGCCGCACCATCCGGATAAATACGTCCTGGGCCAATTGGCACATCATTGCCTTCCATCGGTGATGCCGCCGTCGGCTCTTTTTTGCGCGCCAAGCCAGCATGACAGGTTGATATCCAAGCTATCGTCACTGTGCCGAAACGCGGTTTGGGCCGCCCGTGCGATCAGCGTGACGAAGACCGTAGAGGCATGCTCGCCCAAGGCCCGGAACGCGAAACCACTCTGCACCAGTTCGCTTCGCCACGGTGAGACATGTCGGAAGGCTCGGATTGTATTTAAGCGTAACCTAAAATTAATCTGGTACGTCACCCATCTAGGGGCTTATAGTTGCAGACTACGGCAGATCAATTTTTGGAAGAGGGCAGATGGCGAAAAAATCTCATTCCGAGAAGAATGTGAGGAAGGGTTCCAAGGCTGTCGGGGATGTGGCGTCTGATGGGTTAGCGACTTTTCTGGCTCCTAACGTCATAGAACTCCAGCAGCAAGTACTTCAGCAAATGGTACTTTGTCAGCAGCTCATCGCTGCTAATGACGATGCGCTGCCGGCAATTCGTGCTTGGTACATGACACTTGCCGCCGTCACCCGGACATCCGCCTCGCGAGCTGTTCGACGTTTCGTCGATATACCTAACGAGCCGGATCCAGGGAAACGAGCACGAGCGCTGTTTCCGATTATTAGCGCAACTGTGAATGATCTTGACGGATCACCAAACAACAATGTCAAACGCTTTCTGATCCACTTGGCTTGGCATGAAAGCAGAAGACTTCTAACTCGAATCCAGGATCCAAAGAAACCCGGCGGAACTCCGGGCCCAGCAAGAAGTTTCTATCAGTTTGAGGCTTATCGAGCTAAGGAGGCTGTCGTCTATGCCAGACAGAAGGGTGTGGCCGACAAACTGGCCAAAGCCGGACAGATAAGTGAGAGCGACCTTAAGGCCGCCGAAGCCCAAATACCGGCCGACGTGACAAAACCTTACTTTCCCTCCGGAAACAAGATCGGTGATCTTCTTGAAGTAAACGACACATTTGCCACTTACCTCGTCCGCATCGACTTTATGCACATTGCCGCTTCAATAGGATCGACCAATGCGGACCACGCCGCGTACTGGTTCGCTCATTGGAAAGTGACTGACCCGGACCCTGCAGCTGTAAAAGCTACCTTTGAACGCGAGGCCAACGAGGTGGATGCTTTGATCGTACCATTAATCAAGCAGTTCAGAAGTAACGAAAGCGGGAAAGATTACTGTCTCATAAGAAATAATTCTATGTGGGATCAGAAGGCCGATGGAAGCGGTGTAACCAACTCATACGTCGACCGGGGAACTGATGGAACCTATGTGAACATGGATGATGACAAAAAGGGTATGGTTGAAATCCGCGTGCCAATTGGGGGAGGTGACGCAGAGCAGCGCCTCTACAGGGGGGGTGCAGGGAAGAAGTGGACATCCTACCATGGCGGCGAAATTGCTGAGTATTATTGATTGAACGCGTACACAATTTCTCGCGCTGGCGACGGCATGACAGTATCTCGTAGCTGCACTTGAATGGCCACCATCTCCGCGACATGGCGCTGGAGGACCGTCGCGACTGGCGAGCATGATCGCGCCGGACAGCAAGATCCAGTTCAGCGAGGCGCTGCCCAGAGACGCCAAGGCCATTTCCATTTGATCGAACAAGCCGATCTCGAGGGCATGGTATCGCGCCCCGAGACAGCAAATACTGCAGCGGCCAGTGAACAGCACGGCTGAAGACGAAGGCCCGTCGATGAATACACGCTGCTCAGCGTCGAGAGCGAGAAAGAGCGCCGCCTTCAGGTGAGGGCAATCTCGGGTCTCTCAAGAGTCATCTGATCATGGCATAAAGCACCACGCTGCCTAGCGCCAGTAAGCCAAGAAGGACAGCGATTGATTGATTCAGCTCAGTCTGAGTGGACTTGGGGTGGTCAAGAGAACCGAGTATTGCAATAGCCCTACCATGAAACAGCGTCCCTGCTATCAGAGCCCCCGCGAATAACAACAATCCTTTGAGGACGCTGGACTGGTCAAGTTGCTTGGTCATGACGGCAATCATCGGAGCAAGTCCCCCGGCCGCCACAATAGCGAGTCCTATGCCGTTGGCGAAAGTCGCCCTCGTTTTGATTTGCTCTTTTTCACCGTCGGTCATTTCACCCTCCTTGGCACGAGCGGACAGCAGAGCATCATCGTCTTGCCGGTACAAGGGCTCGCAAGGGAACGACGGCCGGAGAGCGTGGGGCATTGAGCTCGGGAGTTTGTCGAATACAGGCGGTATTGCCCTGTCCGTTTCCGCGGCCGCGCGGGACGTGGTTGCACGGCTGACGAGCAGTCCGGCGCCAACTCGCGCCATCCGTCTCGTCTTTAGGAGGAGCGCCATTCCTTCATAGCAGTTGGACCGAGATCGGCGAGACGCTCGATCACGTGGTGCTGTCTGAAGGGAAACCGTTCTATCTCATACCGTGCGCTTACCCCAGTAAGTTCGGGAAGCGCGGGATAACCATTATCCACCAGCGCATGCTTGATCCAAACCATACGTTCCCAACCTCTTACCGGCATCAAGATGAAGGCTTGAGGTGGCTCGGTTAACGCCCACTCCCCGCTGGCACGAAATTCCGCTAGGGCGCAAACTCACCTAGTGCCTCAACATCAGGGATGTCCTCTTTCGGGATAAGGACGTTATCGGTGAAATGACTGAAATGCGGCGCGAAGCGGTCATCCACGTATCTTCAGGTTTTGACCCAGGACGGCCTTTCCCCGGTGGTGAGCGGGAAGGGCGCGGTCGTCGAGCGAGTTGTCAGCCGCCTATTTCCGCAGCCCATCAATGTGCAACTTGGGAAGCCGCTGACATCAATTCCTCCGGATTCGGCGCCTTGAAGGTGTTGAGGCCATCCTCCAGAACTTCAGTGAAGTTCCAGCGTACGATGCCCGCCCGGTCGATTAGGAATTGACCGACAAGCTGCCCCTGGCCGGAAGCCATCGCCTGCTGATCGGCTCCCGTAATCTCATATCCTTCCTTCTTGTTGAGAAACTCGTACATTGCCATGACGTCCATAGGCTCGGGTAACTCGCCAGGGAGATCGATGCGGATCGCCATGACCGTGTCCATCCCGACCTCGCGCAAGCCGAAAGCACGGTGCGAGGCCCGCTCCGGGTCGGACGCGGCGAGAAGATCGGGTGCCGGGTGGTAACGGAAATAGAGCCGCGCCCGCTCGACTGGCGTATTGACCACCGCCAGGCATTCGACGCCTTTCTCACGCAGGGCCGGCTTAAGTTGCGCCATCGCCGCGACATGGCGCCGGCAGAACGGACAGTGCAGGCCTCGGAACAAACCGATCAATAACGGGCTACGGCCTCGAAAATCATCGAGCGCGATCTTGCCTTCGCGGGAGATCGCATCGAGAATAACATTCGGCGCCCGGTCGCCCGGCTGCAGCGGGCGTTCGACATTACTCGTGGACATGGACAACCTCCTCGCCCCGGATAAGCACACCCAGCCATCCGGAGTTGAGTCCATGCTGGGCGACGCCAGGGCAAAAATTGCGTTCGACCTTTGCCATATTGCCGAGGTCGAGATTACGCGCGTTGCAAGTGCATCATAACACGAAAAAAGCCTCTGCGGGTCGCCCGTTTCGCGAGCTGTCGCGAGCGCTGTGGCAAAACAGTGTATCGTCTCATCCGTGCCATGGGACGACACAGCGGCGGGACCGATTGGATCTTGCGGTGTTCAAGTCTTGAAACTTGGGCGGCTTCGATGTGCCCGGACGTCAAATGCCGACCGCACAGATCGCGGAACTCTGCCCTCAGCGGAACCGACCCGCCATGCAGCCGGTTAATCGGCATGAAGCCACCACCAATCCAAGGCCGCACCATGAGCATTCTGCAAACCACGAAGAAAGCCGTCGAGCAGGTCACCGGTATCGCCAGGCCGGGCCGGCGAGAGGTCGCCGACCTCCTGAGGCCGCGCAAACCGAACGAGTTTCGTTTCAGCGATGATGGCCTGGTGCCCAACCATCCGTTCTGGCCGCTGGTCGTCTATCGCGGTGCCGTGACGCTGCCCGAAGACTTCGATCCGGCGGCTGTCATCGAGGCGCTTTTCGAGGCAAATGGCTGGGGCGATAGCTGGCGCAATGGCATCTACGGTTACGTCCACTACCATTCGCGGATACACGAGGTGCTGGGCGTTGCGCGCGGCACGGCCAAGGTCCGCTTTGGCGGCAGCAAGGGGCGAACGCTGTCGCTGAAGGCCGGCGACGTCGCGGTGCTTCCGGCCGGCACCGGGCACCAGCGTCTTTCCGCATCCGACGATTTTCTGGTTGTCGGCGCCTATCCTCCATCCGGCACCTATGACCTGTGTACGACCGCCGCCGACCATGCCAAGGCAGTCGTCACGATCCCCAGGGTCGGCCGTCCGCACAAGGACCCTGTCTATGGAAGCAACGGCCCGTTGCTCGCAGCCTGGAAAAAGGATTGAAGCCGTTTTCTTGCAGGTTGGCTTCGGGGCTAAAACCGGATCCTTGACCCGCCGCTCAAGCCGCCAGCACCGCCGCATCCAGCCCGCGAATGATCTTCGCCAGTTCGACGCACTCGTCGTGCCGGACCTTGTTGCGCCGCCAGGCGAGGCAGATCGTGCGTTGCGGCATCGGTTCCTGGAACGGCACGATCTTCAAATCGGGGATAGTGCTGGCCGGCCCTGCCGCCATTTCCGGGATGAGCGTGACGCCGAGCCCGTGCGCCACCATCTGTAAGAGCGTCGTCAGGCTGGTCGCGCCGTAGCTTGCCATCGCCACCGGCCGCACGTTGCCGCACACGGCGAGCGCCTGTTCGCGCAGGCAATGGCCTTCCTCCAGCAGCATCAGCCGCTCCAGTGCCGGGCTCTCCGGTGGCACCGGCGGCGAGGCGAAGGCGGGATCGCCGGCCGGCACGGCCAGGAAGAACCGGTCGGAGAAAAGTTCCTCGGTAACCAGGCCTGGGTAATCGAGAGGCAGCGCCGCGACGAAGGCGTCGAGCTTTCCCGAACTGGTGTCCTCGACCAGCGAGGCGGTCACCGCTTCGCGCAGTTCCAGCTGCAAGGCCGGGAAATGCCGTTTCAGCTCCGGCAGCGCATGCGGCAAGAGATAGGGCGCCACCGTCGGGATGATGCCGAGCCGGAAGCGGCCTTCCAGCGCCGGGCGGCCGCGCCGGGCCGTCGCCTCGACGTCGCGGACGTCGGCAAGGATGCGCTCGATGCGCGGCAGCAGGGCCACGGCCTCGTCGGTCATCCGCACCACCTTGCCGCCGCGCTCGAACAGACGGCAATTCAGCCGCAGCTCCATCTCGGCGATCTGCGAAGACAGCGCCGGCTGGCTGACGCCGGCGAGTTTTGCGGCACGGCCGAAATGCAGCGTCTGCGCCAGCGCCTCGAAATAATGCATCTGCCGGACGGTCAAACCGATCATAAGGAAAACCTATCAGAATAAACAGCAAAGGCAATTTGTCTTTATCGGCTGGGCGGGCTAGTCTGGAACCATTCCAGGATGGCGCGGCCGCTGGCCCTGCCCGGAAAATCAACAAAATCCCGAAAAATCAACAAATCGGAGGCAAAGATGGACGCGAAAACCGACGACAACAGCGCCGGCAAATGCCCGGTCCCACATGGATCGGCCAGGAGGAGCAACCGTGACTGGTGGCCGAACCAGCTTGACCTTGGCGTCCTCCATCAGCAGTCCAGCCTCTCGGACCCGATGGACGAGGACTTCGACTACGCCAAGGAATTCAAGAGCCTCGATCTCGATGCGGTGATCAGGGATCTGCACCAGGTGATGACCGATTCGCAGGATTGGTGGCCGGCCGATTTCGGCCATTACGGCCCGCTCTTCATCCGCATGGCCTGGCACAGCGCCGGTACCTATCGCATCGGCGACGGCCGTGGCGGCGCCGGCGCCGGCCAGCAGCGTTTCGCGCCGCTCAACAGCTGGCCGGACAATGCCAATCTCGACAAGGCGCGCCGGCTGCTGTGGCCGGTCAAGCAGAAATACGGCAGGAAGATCTCCTGGGCCGACCTGTTGATCCTCACCGGCAACGTCGCGCTGGAATCGATGGGCTTCAAGACCTTCGGCTTCGCCGGCGGCCGCGCCGATGTCTGGGAGCCCGAGCAGGACGTCGACTGGGGATCGGAAACCAAGTGGCTCGCCGACGAGCGCTATTCCGGCGACCGTGAACTTCACGGCCATCTCGGCGCCGTGCAGATGGGGCTGATCTACGTCAACCCGGAAGGGCCGAACGGCACGCCCGATCCATTGGCCGCGGCGCGCGACATTCGCGAGACCTTCGCCCGCATGGCCATGAACGACGAGGAAACCGTGGCGCTCATCGCCGGCGGCCACACCTTCGGCAAGACCCACGGCGCCGGTGATGCATCGCTGGTCGGCCCGGAGCCGGAAGGCGCCGGCATCGAGGCGCAGGGCCTCGGCTGGTCGAGCAAGCATGCCACCGGCATTGCCGGCGACGCCATCACCTCGGGCCTCGAGGTGACCTGGACCACGACGCCGACCAAATGGAGCAACAACTTCTTCGACAATCTGTTCAACTACGAATGGGAGCTGACCAAGAGCCCGGCCGGCGCCCATCAGTGGACGCCGAAGGGCGGCGCCGGTGCAGGCACCGTGCCGGACGCGCACGATCCCTCCAAGCGCCGCGCGCCGGCGATGCTGACCACCGACCTCGCGCTGCGCGTCGACCCGGCCTACGAGAAGATCTCGCGGCGCTTCCATCAGAATCCTGATCAGTTCGCCGATGCCTTCGCCCGCGCCTGGTTCAAGCTGACGCATCGCGACATGGGTCCGGCCGTCCGCTATCTCGGCCCGCTCGTGCCGAAGGAAGAGCTGATCTGGCAGGACCCGATACCGGCAATCGAGCACGAGCTGGTCAGCGAGCAGGACATCGCCTCGCTGAAGGCGAAGATCCTGGCCTCCGGCCTGTCCGTCTCAGAACTGGTCTCGACCGCCTGGGCCTCGGCCTCGACTTTCCGCGGCTCCGACAAGCGCGGCGGCGCTAACGGCGCCCGCATCCGCCTGGCGCCGCAGAAGGATTGGGAGGTCAACCAGCCGGCGCAGCTGGCCAAGGTGCTCGAGACACTCGAAAGCATCCAGAAGGGTTTCAATAACTCGCAGTCCGGCGGCAAGAAGGTCTCGCTTGCCGACCTGATCGTTCTTGGCGGCGTCGCGGCGATCGAGAAGGCGGCGAAAGACGGCGGCCATGACGTGGGGGTGCCGTTCACGCCAGGCCGCATGGACGCCTCGCAGGAACAGACCGATGTCCAGTCATTCGCCGCGCTCGAGCCGAAAGTCGATGGCTTCCGCAATTATGTCAGGGGCAAGCCGCCGATGTCGGTCGAAGCGATGCTGGTCGACCGGGCGCAGCTGCTGACCTTGACGGCGCCGGAGATGACGGTGCTCGTCGGCGGGTTGCGGGTGCTCGGCGCCAACACCGGTCAGTCGAAGCACGGGGTGTTCACCGACAGGCCGGGCACGTTGACCAACGATTTCTTCGTCAACCTGCTCTCCATGAACACGGTCTGGGATCCGGCCGCCGGTTCCGATGAAGTCTACGAAGCGCGCGACCGCAAGACCAGGGCAGTCAAGTGGACCGGCACCCGCGCCGACCTGATCTTCGGCTCGCACGCGCAATTGCGGGCGCTGGCCGAGGTCTACGGCTCGGCCGACGCCGGGCGGAAGTTCGTCAGGGATTTCGTCGCCGCCTGGACCAAGGTGATGAACGCCGACCGTTTCGACCTCGCGGCCTGATCCGGGCATACGAATTCTCGACGCAACAAAAAGGCGCGGGCCTTGACCCGCGCCTTTCCATGAAGCCTTCGAAAAATCAGTCCTTCTCGAAGATACCGGCCTTGGCGACCACGCCGGCGATGGCGCCGCCGATCAGCGGCGCGACGATGAACAGCCAGAGCTGGCTGATCGCCGCAGTTCCCGAAAACAGCGCCGGTCCGATCGAACGGGCCGGGTTGAGCGATGTGCCGGTCACCGGAATGATGGCGAAGTGCAGTCCGGCCAGCGTCAGGCCGATGACCAGACCGGCGAAGGCCGTCGTGTGCTTGGCGTTGGTGACGCCGAGGATCACCGTGACGAAGGTGAAGGTGCCGATCAGCTCCCACAGGAAGGCCGAGCTGACGCCCCATTTCGTCACGTCCCAGCCATTGGCGCCGAAGCCGCCGGTGTGGCCGCCGACCTGTCCGGAGACGATGATCCACAGCGCCAGCGACGCGATGATGGCGCCGATGACCTGCGCGATCCAATAGGGAATGACGTCCCTGGCCGGCATCCGCCCGGCGAGGAACACACCGAGCGTCACCGCCGGATTGAGGTGCGCGCCCGAAATCGGGCCGATCGCGTAAGCGGCCGCTATCAGGCCGATGCCGAACGCCAGACCGATACCTTCCTGGCCGAGCGGCAGCGCGCCGCCGAAGCCGCCCGTCACCACCGAAGCCGTGCCGATGAACACCAATAGAAACGTGCCTAGAACTTCCGCCAGATAAGTTTTCATTGCCCTCTCCTCGTATCGACCCGCGGCTCCGCTTTTTCTGCGACGCGAATCACCGCGCAAAGAGTATTCGCAACCGGAAAACTTGCAAAGCAGAGCAGTTTCGCAAGCCGCTATGCTTGTGAGCGCCGGACAAGCACATTAGAGACTTATAATATATTGATCGAATTGTTTCGTTCCGCATGCCGGCGCCCGCCTGGTGGCCGCGGCTCGCGATGCATCAATCCACATTCGTCACCCTCGGCATGGATCGTCTCGCCGTCGGCGAAACAGAACTGTTTCAATCAGGGCACGAAAAGCTCTAAGAGCAGGGCCGGAATTAATTTACTGAGTAATGGAAGACGACAATGAGACTGGGCGGGCGGCTGGCGGCAGCCATTGAAGTGCTTGACGAAATTGGCCGTCGCCACCGGCCGGTGGCCGATGCGCTGAAGGACTGGGGCCTGTCGCACCGCTTCGCCGGCGGCGGCGACCGCGCCGCGATCGGCAACATCGTCTACGACGCGCTGCGCCGCAAGCGCTCGGCCGGCTGGCTGTTGGGCGAAGACACACCGCGCGCCATCGGCTTCGGCGCGCTGCTGCTCGAATGGGGCCAGACGGCGCAGTCGCTGAACGAGGCGCTCGAGGGCGACAAGTTCGCGCCGCCGCTGCTTACCGCCGACGAATTGAAAACGCTCGGCGGTCGCCGGCTTGCCGATGCGCGGCCGGCCGTCAGGGCAGACATCCCCGACTGGTGCATGCCGCTGTTCGAACGGGCGTTCGGCACGGCCTGGGTGGAAGAGGGTGCCGCGCTGGCGACGCGCCCGCCGCTCGACCTCAGGGTCAACACGCTGAAGGCCGATCGCGGCAAGGTGCTGGCGGAACTGGCGGAGACCGGCGCCAAGCCTGCGCGGATCGCGCCGCACGGCATCCGCATCCCGCCGATCGAAGGCGACGGCAGGCACCCGAACGTGCAGGCCGAGCCGGCCTTCCAGAAAGGCTGGTTCGAGGTTCAGGACGAGGGTTCGCAGATTGCGGCCGAACTGGCCGGCGCCGAACCTGGAATGCAGGTGCTCGATTTTTGCGCCGGCGCCGGCGGCAAGACGCTGGCGCTGTCCGCGGCGATGGACAATCGCGGCCAGATATTCGCCCACGATGCCGAGAAGGCACGGCTGGCGCCGATCTTCGACCGCATCCGCCGTTCGGAAAACCGCAATGTGCAGATCGTCACCAAGCCGGCCGAACTGGCGCCGCTCGGCAAGCACATGGATATCGCCGTGATCGATGCGCCCTGCACCGGCAGCGGCACCTGGCGGCGCCGGCCGGACGCCAAATGGCGGTTGACGCAAAGACAGCTCGACGCCCGCAAGGGCGAGCAGGAGACGATCCTCGATGCCGCCAGGGACTTCGTCAAACCCGGCGGCCTGCTGGTTTACATCACCTGTTCGGTGTTCGACGAGGAGAATGGCGACCAGGTTTCGGCGTTCCGGGACCGCCATCCCGATTTTGTCCCGGTCGATCACCGCCAGCTTTGGGACAGCCGTTTTGCGGGCCACGAAGCGGCAATGCGCATTGGCGCTGCGGGCGGCATTTCGCTGTCGCCATTGCTGAGCGGCACCGACGGCTTTTACTTCTGCGCGCTGCGGCGGGCCGGCTGAATCGTTGCCATCGATACAGGGCTAAGCCGAATGCTGCAGTGCAGCATTTGCGATTGCCTGCCGCCCACCCCTCTGCGATAAATGCCTTTGCAATAAGATTTGCCGAGAAACAAAGGGCGACGGCCATGGCAGCAAAGATCGTTCCTGCTCCCGATTATGAGGACCGCGTCAGGACGTCCTTCGCGCGCCAGAACGCGATGATGACGATTGGCGCCGAGCTGACGCTGGTGACGCCCGGCATCATCGAGATCGAAATGCCCTATTCTGTGGCGCTGACGCAGCAGCACGGCTTTCTCCATGCCGGCGTCATTTCGACGGCTCTCGACTCGGCCTGCGGCTATGCGGCATTCTCGCTGATGCCGGAAAATTCCGGCGTGCTGACCATCGAGTTCAAGGTCAATCTGCTGGCGCCCGGCAGGGGCGAGCGTTTCCTGTTTCGCGGCTCGGTGACCAAGCCTGGCCGCACCATCATCGTCGCCGATGGCCAGGCCTATGCATTCGCCGTCGACGGCGAGGCCAAGCTGATCGCCACGATGACCGGAACGATGATGACGGTGCTCGGCCGCGACGGTATCGAGGGCTGAGGAGCGGGTAGGGAGGATGGACGATCATGGCCGGCAAGACACCTGGTGAGCTCACCCCGATCTCCGGCAAGTCCGTTCTCTTCGTCATGGCGGCGGAGGCCGAATACGGTCCACACCTGCAGCGGCTGTTCACACCGCTGATGACCGGCGTCGGACCGGTCGAGGCCGGTATCGGGCTCGGCGCCGAACTATCCCGGCTGCATGCCGGGATGGCGCTGCCCGATCTCGTCGTGTCGCTCGGGTCGGCGGGCAGCCGGACGCTGGAGCAGACGGAAATCTACCAGGCCGTTTCGGTTGGCTACCGCGACATGGACGCCTCGCCCCTGGGGTTCGAGAAGGGCGCCACCCCGTTCCTCGACCTGCCTGTAAGCGTGCCGCTGCCGTTCAGGATACCAGGCGTCAGACAGGCGACGCTGTCGACCGGGGCGGCAATCGTCTCCGGCGCCGCCTACGACGCGATTGCCGCCGACATGGTCGATATGGAGACCTTCGCCTGCCTGCGCGCCTGCCAGCTGTTCGACGTTCCGCTTATCGGCCTGCGCGGCATTTCCGACGGCGCGGCCGATCTGAGACACGTTGGCGACTGGACCGAATATCTGCACGTCATCGACGAGAAGCTGGCCGCGGCGGTGCAACTGCTGGAACAGGCGATCGCCTCAGGCGCGATCGACTTCAAGCTTGTTGGGGCGGCAGGTTCTTAGCGTTGCCGAACAGCACGCCGATCATCCTGAAGCGAACGGCGTTGTCGCGATTGATGTAAGTGACTGACCCGGGCTCGTGATCGAGGGTCCAGCGTCCGGTCGCGCCGGTGTCCCAGTCGGCGACATAACCGTCATCGAGCATCCGCCAGCGCCCGCTTCGCGCCTCGCCATCGTCGAGCAGCATGTGCGCGGCACCCTCGCTTTCAAAATAGACGTAAGCCTCCTTGCCGTTTCGTTCCAACACATGGGTCATGCCCGGAATGAGCATTGCAAGGGCTTCCTTCTGAAGTGCTGCCATGATTTCCTCCTGAATTGAAGTCGCCGATTGCCTTGACCGGCATCGCCACTTAGAGTGAACTAGTAGTCAAGATGCTTGACTATGTATCGGGCGAGAAGAATTTGGTCAAGGGCCTTGACGAAAAACCTGAAGCGCTGCCGGATCACATAGGTTGGCGGCTGTGGCAGGCGAGCCGCGCCTGGCAGACCGAGTTCGCCGCTGCGATGCGCGCTGCCGGCCATCACTGGTTCACCGAAGCGCGTGCCGGCCTGCTTGGACATATCCCGCGCGGCGGCATGCGCCAGTCGGCGCTGATCGAGCGCTCGGCGATCTCAAAGCAGGCGATTCAGCAATTGCTCGATGGCCTGGAGACGGAAGGTGTGTTGCACCGTCTGCCCGATCCGCAAGACGGTCGCGGCAAGCTTGTGCGCTACACCCGCAAGGGCCTGGACGCCCTGCGCGATGGCGACCGCATCAAGCTGCAGATCGAACGGAGCTATGTTGCCCGCCTTGGTCACGAGCGTTTCGCGGCGCTGATGGGCGCCTTGCGGTCACTCGATACAACGCAAACTGATGCATTGGACAAAGCCTCTGGCGTTCAGGACAACACACCGGAATCGAAGTGAAAGCGCCACCTCACAACCCATTGCGCCGACTCGTTTCTTTCTCTAAACGCTCGCCATGAAAACAGCCAATCATCCCGACACCGTCCTGATTGTCGATTTCGGCAGCCAGTTCACCCAGCTGATTGCCCGCCGCATCCGCGAGGCCGGCGTCTTTTCCGAGATCGTGCCCTTCCAGTCGGCCGAGGCGGCGTTCAAGCGCATCGATCCGAAGGCGGTGATCCTGTCCGGCGGTCCGGCCTCGACCGGCGACATCGGCAGCCCGCGCGCGCCGCAGATCGTCTTCGATGCCGGCGTGCCGGTGCTCGGCATCTGCTATGGCCAGATGGCGATGTGCGTGCAGATGGGCGGCGTCGCCGAAAGCTCCGACCACCGCGAATTCGGCCGCGCCTTCGTCGAGATCGCCAAGGACAGCCCGTTGTTCGAGGGCCTGTGGGCGCCCGGCCAGCGCCACCAGGTGTGGATGAGCCATGGCGATCGCGTCATCTCCCTGCCCAAGGGGTTCGAGGTGCTCGGAAAATCGGAGGGCTCGCCCTTCGCCATCTTCGGCAATGTCGAGCGCAAAATGTACGGCCTCATGTTCCACCCCGAAGTGGTGCATACGCCGGACGGCGCCAGGCTGCTCCGCAACTTCGTCCACAACATCGCCGGCATCGAAGGCGACTGGACGATGCGCGCCTACCGCGAGCACGCGGTCGAGACGATCCGCAAACAGGTCGGCAAGGGCAAGGTGATCTGCGCGCTGTCGGGCGGCGTCGATTCCTCGGTCGCGGCCTTGCTGATCCATGAGGCGGTCGGCGACCAGCTCACCTGCATCCTTGTCGACCACGGTCTGATGCGCAAGGACGAGGCATCAGGCGTGGTGGAGATGTTTCGCCAGCATTACAATCTGCCGTTGATCCTGGTCGACGCTTCGGACCGTTTCATCGGCGCGCTCGAGGGCGAGTCGGACCCCGAGAAGAAGCGCAAGACCATCGGGCGGCTGTTCATCGAAGTGTTCGAGGAGGAGGCCGAGAAGCTCGGCGGCGCCGATTTCCTGGCACAAGGCACCCTCTATCCCGACGTCATCGAAAGCGTCTCTTTCAGCGGCGGCCCGTCGGTGACCATCAAGTCGCATCACAATGTCGGCGGCTTGCCCGAACGCATGAACATGCAGCTGGTCGAGCCGCTGCGCGAATTGTTCAAGGACGAGGTGAGGGCGCTCGGCAAGGAGCTCGGCCTGCCCGACAGCTTCATTGGCCGGCATCCGTTCCCCGGTCCCGGTCTCGCCATCCGCTGTCCGGGCGGCATCACCCGCGAAAAGCTGGAGATCCTGCGCGAGGCCGACGCCATCTATCTCGACGAGATCCGCAAGGCCGGCCTCTACGACGCCATCTGGCAGGCCTTCGCCGTGCTGCTGCCGGTGCAGACCGTCGGCGTGATGGGCGACGGCCGCACCTACGAATTCGTCTGCGCGCTGCGAGCCGTCACCTCGGTCGACGGCATGACGGCCGACTTCTACCATTACGACATGGCATTCCTGGGAGCAGCCGCCACCCGCATCATCAACGAGGTACGCGGCATCAACCGCGTCGTCTACGACGTGACGAGCAAACCGCCAGGCACCATCGAGTGGGAGTGAGGGGTACAAACGGCGGCAATATCGTAGTTTGGGCGGCCAGTTTCATCGCCGCGCAATTACCGTTCTAGTCGAGTTTTTCACTCCGCTAAGCTGGCTTTCTCCATCTTTGCCCGGCAACTCCGATCTGCGGCCACTTCTAGTGGATTGATTGGGACGAAAGAGTCCTGTTGGGATTTCTGTTGTCGCCGCAGCGTGCGACGTTAGGGGATGCGTACTGGCATCAGCATTTCTGTAACGGCCTCGGACAGGGCTCGGCTTGAAGCGATCGTGGCGGGGCGGAGTTCGCCGCAGAAGCATGTCTGGCGCGGATCATTCTGCTGACCGATCAGGGGCTTGGAACGCTCGCGATTATGGCGGCGACCGGCAAGTCGAAAACCTGCGTGTGGCGATGGAAGGAACGCTTCATGGCCGAGGGTGTCGAAGGACTGCTGCGCGTCAAGACCCGGCCTGCGGGCATCGCGCCGCTTGAGGCCAGGCTGGTCGACCAGGTCGTGGCGCTGACGCTGGTGCGCAAGGCCGGTTGCTCCAACGCTCGGGCCAAACATTTATGTTTGGATGTCGTGCAGTATCGTTAATCTCCAAGCGGCTTTAAATGGGGCAACGTAAGTCCGTCAACAAACAACGGAGTACGTCAATGTCCCAATCCACTCACACCATGCATGCGCTGATCTTGGGTCAGTTCAAACAGCCCTTCAGGCTCTCGGAAGTCTCGCGGCCCGTTCCTGGCGACGGCGAGGTTCTCGTCAGGGTCAGAGCGAGCGGCGTCAATCCTCTCGACACTAAGATCCGCGCAGGCGCTGCGGCACATGCGAAACATCCGCTTCCGGCGATTCTCGGCATCGACCTTGCCGGCGTCGTCGAGCAGGTTGGTCCGAGTGTCACCGCGTTCAAACGCGGGGACGAGGTCTTTGGCATGACCGGAGGCGTGGGCGGGAACCAAGGTTCGCTGGCCCAGTTCGCAGCAGTCGATGCGCGGCTGCTTGCACCGAAGCCCACGAACCTGTCCATGCGCGAGGCGGCAGCGCTGCCGCTGGTCTTCATCACCGCATGGGAGGGCCTTGTCGATCGTGCCAAGGTTTCGGCAGGTCAGAAGGTCCTGGTCCAGGGCGGTGCGGGCGGCGTCGGTCATGTTGCGATCCAGATCGCGAAGGCGTTCGGCGCCGAGGTGTACGCCACTGACGCAGCCGCGAAGAAGCCGTTGATCGAGCGCCTGGGAGCGGTCGCGATCGATTATCGCGAGAAGACGGTGGAGCAATATGTCGCCGAATACACGGACGGTCGCGGCTTCGATGTCGTCTACGACACCGGCGGCGGGACGGTGCTGGACGCGTCATTCGCCTCCGTCAAGCGGTTTGGCCATGTCGTCAGTTCCCTCGGTTGGGGTAGTCACGCACTGGCGCCACTGTCGTTCAAGGCGGCGACCTATTCGGGCGTGTTCACGCTTCTTCCGCTGCTGACAGGCATTGGCCGTGAACACCACGGCGAGATCATGCGGGAGGCCGCGCGGCTGGCCGAGGCTGGCAAGCTTGTCCCAATCGTCGATCCGCGTCTCTTCACACTCGAAACAGCGAGCGACGCCTACGCTGCCATCGAAGATGGCAATGCCCAGGGCAAGCTGGTCGTCGACATAGACGTCTGATGCGGAACGTCGAAGCGGGCTGTTCCGGGACCGTGACAGCCTCCCAGACGACGTCTCCGTTCACGGATCCCAAGAACCTAAAAGGAAAACATCATGCCTTATATTCGCGTTACGTTGGTCGACAACGTCTTCTCCGCCGAGGAGAAGCATGAAATGGCTAAGGCCCTCACAGACGTCATGGTTCGCTTCGAAGGTTCCGAGGCGTTTCGCGAAGTAGTGTGGGTCTTGATCGAGGAACTCCACACCGATGGCTGGCACATTGGCGGACGCCCGTTCGAAGGTCCGAAGTCTCTGATGGGCATGCTCGAACGAAGCAAGACGGTTTACGAGTCGATTGACGGAAATCCCGCGACGCGGGAGGAATTTGCTCGGTTGGCCCCACCCATATCTGCGTGACGGGCGGCGTGGATGCTCAAGAATCCCACGATTCGAGCCGGCGCTTGCATTCCCGGCTCGAATATATCGCGCCTCCCATGGCGCCCCGCCTCGATCTGCTGCATATGAAATCGCATGAAGATGGGCGATCTTCGTGAGAATCCATGCGAGCACGTTTGAGTATCAAGGATGGAATGGAGCGATCTAAAGATATTTCTGGCTATTTCCCGCGAGGGCACTTTGGGCGCAGCAGCGCGCCGACTTGGGCAGACGCAGCCGACAATGGGTCGGCGATTGCGCGCGCTGGAAGAGGCTGTCGGCCATACGCTTTTCCAACGCAACTCCGACGGTTTTGTTCTGACCGACGAAGGTCAAGCGGTGCTCGGCCATGCCGAAAAGATCGAGGAAGAGGCGCTCGCCTTCGAGCGGCGGCTTGCCGGCGCCGAGGCGCATCTCGAGGGCAACTTGCGCGTTTCGTCGTCGGATTGGTTTGGTCACATCATGCTGGCTCCCGTTCTAGCCGAGTTTGGCCGCCGGCATCCGAAGCTATGCGTGGAGTTGCTCACCGACGCGCGCCTCTACAGCCTTCCCCGGCGAGAGGCCGATCTGGTGTTTCGGATTACCCCATTCAGCGATGTGGAAGTGATCTCGCGTCGACTGATGCACATTCCCTATGCGCTCTACGCACCAGCAGGCATGGCCTCCCCGTTGCTGGGAGACGGTGCGGGCGCGCGTTTGATCACCATGGATATGGCATACGCAGAAATGCCCGACGCAGTGTGGCTTAAGCAGAAGCTGCCTAACGCTGAAGTCTGCCTGCGCAGCAACAATCGCGAGGTCCAGGCGCAGCTTTGTGCGCAGGGCGCCGGGCTTGCGGTTTTGCCGAGGCCACTGGGCGACCGCACGCCTGGGCTCGCAGCGATAGACATCGGCGAAACGCCACCCGGCCGGGATACCCATGTGGGCTACCACCGGGACTTACGGCGGCTCGCACGGTTACGAGCCTTGCTCGACCTAGTCATAGAGCGGCTCGCAAATTGATCTCTCGTCGATTCCATTCAGTGCACGTCGATGTCGTCGCGTCGAAGCGACGTTCTTGCGCGGCCTGTTCGAACCGGCGCAGGCGCTTCACGTCGCGCAGAGGGGGAGCGCCAAACAGACGCCGGAACTCACGATTGAATTGCGTCGCGCTTTCGCAGCCCAATTGAAATGCCGAGACGTTCCCCTCGATGCCCGCCGACGTTGTTCTGCCAGGGTTCGCGTGCGTCGGCGACGAGCTGCTGGTCCGGGTGGACATCGAGGCATTGCCGTAGGGTGATGTGCTACGCCTGGTCGATGTTCTGGACGTTGTACGCGACGCGTTGCGCTTCGCCCAAAAGCTGCTGCGTGCGCTGGACAGACTGCTGGAACTGTAGAGAGACGAGAACGGCAGGTTCGTAAAGCTAGTCTAGTTATTCGAGATCGGCGTCAATGCGAACGATCAGCCCGGCGGCATTAACCGAGATGTCAAGAAGGCCGGTCTCGTGACCAAAGTCTCCGGTGAAATTGACCCGCACGCGCGCTTGGCCGGCGCCGATGCCGTCGATCGAGAGGAAGCGGGTGACCGTGTGATAGCCTACGAAATACCGCTCGATGTAATCGCGGACGCCGGCATGACCGTCGAATCGGTGGCCGGTCGACGGGTCGTCGATCACCGCATCTGGCGTGAACAAGGTCACCGCCGCGTCGGCGTCGAACGCGTTGGTTGCCGCGATCAGCGCATCTGCCGCTTTGCGCAAGGTGTTGGCGGTCATCGCTTTAGCTCCCGTGCTGCCAGCTCTTGAAGACGAATTCGAGGCTGCAACCGTCCAGGTCTCTGACCTGCGCCGCATAGTAGCGGGGATCGTAGTGCAGCTGCGGTCCCTGTGCGTTGATCTTGGTCGCACCGGCCGCCAAAGCTTCGGCATGGGAGGCATTCACCATCGCTTCAGAATCGGCGGCGAAACCGACATGCACCGCGCCGGGTGCTGCCGAGCCCTCCCTCAGCCAGAAGAACATCCGGCCCTTGGCGCCGAAGCCCTTGAGGTCGGGATGCCCCGCCGGTCCGTCCTTACCGTCGTAGTCGAGGCGGTCGGTGACCCCGAGCATAGGAAGTGGCCTTTCGCAAAAGGCGATCGACCGCGCCGTATCATTTACTGTCAGGAGCACATGATCGAGCATGTGAGCTTCCTCAAATCATGTAGCCGCCGCCAATTTCGATGTTCTGGGCGTTGATCCAGCGGTTCTCGTCTGACAGCAGGCTGGCGACCATGCAGCCGACATCGTCCGGTTCGCCGACGCGACCGAGCGCAGTCTGCCCGGCGAGTAGCGCCTCGAATTCTTCGCTTAGCCCACCGCCAAGCTCGGTGCGGATGGGCCCCGGCGCGATCGAGTTGGCACGGATGCGGCGCTCGCCGAATTCCTTGGCCATGTAGCGCGTCAGCACCTCGAGGCCGCCCTTGAAGGAGGCGTAGGGCGCAACGCCGGCGGTCGCGACGCGGCTGGTTGCGCTGGTGACGTTCACGATCTGACCGCCATCGGCGATCAGGGGAAGCAGGGCCTGCGTGAGAAAGAATGGCCCCTTGAGATGCACGCGGAACAGTCCATCGAACTGCTCTTCGGTCACCGAGGCGATGGGGTTATAGAGCCCGTACCCCGCATTGTTGACGAGGAAATCGAAGGTCTTTCTGTTCCAGGTCCTTGCCAGCGCTTCGCCGACTGCGTCGCGAAACGCAAGGAACGCCGAACTGTCGCTGACGTCCAGCTTTATGGCGACTGCCTTGCCGCCATCCGCTACGATCGCCTTGCCGACCTTCGCTGCCGCATCCGGATTGCTGTTGTAAGTCAGGATGACACCCATGCTGCGCCTGGCGCACTGGATCGCGACGCTGGCGCCGAGGCCGCGGCTGCCGCCTGTGATGATGACGATGCTCATTTGGTGCTCCTTGGATTTGCTGACCAGGTGATAGGCGCGGGGGATCGCGGCCGCTCGCACGATCCTACTCGGATCTTGCCTATTTCTGCTTCCCTGTTGATCGGCGTGCACCGCTGTGAAACAACGATGCCCATGGGCACGCAGCTTCAGGAACTCAGGCAGCTGGCTTCTCGCGCGGAAAACCGCCGCACGGAGACGGGCATTCCGCGTGTCGCCATGGTTCAGGGCGACATACCGGAACATCAGCTTGCCGCCGTCTACGATCCCATGGTCAATCTGATCCTGAGAGGGTCGAAGACGATGACGGTCGGCGATCGGACGTTTCGCTACGATCCCGCGACCTATTTCGTGATGTCGGTCGATCTGCCGGCGGTTGGCTCCGTGCACCCATCTGAAAACGGAGAACCCTATCTGGCGATCAGCCTGACTCTGGAGCCGGCGATCGTCGCCAATCTGCTGGCCGACCTGCCCAAACCTGCTGGAGGTGAGCTCTACAGACCCGGCTTCTCCGTCGCGCCGGTCACACCGGACCTGCTCGACTGCTGGCTTCGCATGCTGCGCTTGATGGAGCGTCCGAACGAGATCGCAGCCCTGGCGCCTGCCTACGAGCGCGAGATCCTCTTCCGCGTGATGCAGGGGCCGCTCGGCTGGATGCTGCGTGATGTCGCCACGCCTGACACTGCTCTCTCGCGGATCGGGATCGCCATCCAGTGGATCAGGGAGAACTTCGCCAAGCCGTTGCGCGTCGAGGCTTTAGCGGAGATGGCGGCTCTCAGTGTTTCCGCGTTCCACCGCCATTTCAAGGCCGTGACGGCGCTCAGCCCGCTGCAGTACCAAAAGCACGTGCGCTTGCTACACGCCCGATCCCTGCTCATTGCCGGAGAAGGCAACGCCACGTCCGTCGCGTTCGGTGTGGGTTACGAAAGCCCAAACCAGTTCAGCCGCGAATATGCTCGTCAGTTCGGGTTGCCGCCGTCGAGAGATGTGGCGCGATTGCGCCAGAGAGGCCCACGCAACGCCGAACATTTGCTGGCGATCAGCAATGGATGAATGTCGCGGGGCGAACTCGCGGACGACGAAGGACTACACCGTAGGCAGGGCTTCAATTCAATCCTGCTCCGACGTGGAGATGATATCCTTGTCGAGTCACATTCTTTTTTCTGACACGCAAAGGGTGAGCGATAGGGGAGGGCACAGCAGGCCTCACAACGCGACCTTCACTTCGCGCGCCTGGCCAAGCGGTTGTTTGAAGGTGAAGGACGTTCACGCGCCGGGGATGGCGGACCGAGCCGTGACGGTATAATTCCGGGAGGAATCGTGGGCGGCGTAGTCTGGCGTAGAGGCGGCGGTGCGGGCCAAGGAGTGATGTCGCCGCCGCGCCTGCCGATAGATGGCGGAACCATAATTTCCGCGATATGCCAGAAAAAACCAATGATTTCAAAAGCCGGTACTTTTGGCGGTCTATATGACGGTATGCAGAAACCGAAAAACATTTTGTGAAGCGAATTCAAGTTCTTAAGTTAACGATTGATAATCGAGTGGGAGTGACGAGGAGTACTGCGGAGTAGAAGAGGATAGAGCAGCACGTTTAAGGCGATGTTGGCTCGGCGATAATAGTCAATAGTCCCGGCCCCCGGCCACCCGGCGACGGCATAGACGAAGCATCTGGCCGATCGGCGAATGTCTGGAACGAACGTCCCACAGAGAAGGGTGGAGCAGCCTAGCCTTGCTGGGTTTGACACCCGGGGTCCGCGGCAACTGCCACCGGCGAGGCGTTGCATCTGCCGGCCACGTATCCTTTCGCTGGGTTCATCCGTCTTAGCTGTTCATGGGCACGGTCATCCTTGACATCGCCCTCCTGGACGAATTGGAGCGTGACAAATGAACAGCAAGCAGAGCCTAGCGAACAAGATACACTACGAAACGCTCGCGGAGGCTTTTCGCAGCGGTCGAGAATCGCCACAGGAAGCATCCGAGTGGTCCGTTTTGACGGCAGAACCGGGCGGCGTCGATTACGTCGAGACGAAGGTCGGCGACAAGACCGCGCTGTGGGTTCAGCCAAAAACGGGGGCCAAAGACCGGGTCATGCTTTACCTGCACGGCGGTGGCTATGTCGGCGGATCGATCTGGACCCATCGCAAGATGGTCGGACACCTTGCTAAGGCGATCGGCTGTTACGCTCTGCTCGCTACGTACGACTACGTTTTCCAGAGCAAGTTTCCGCGCCAAATCGAGCAGGCCGTGACCGCGTTCGAATGGCTCGCCGAGCAGGGTGTCGCGCCGAAGCACACCATAGCTGCAGGCGATTCCGCTGGTGCTGGCCTGATCGTTGCGGCGGCGATGAAACTCCGCGATGCGGGACGGCCGCTGCCGGCCGCGATCCTCAGCATCTCTGGCTGGTATGATCTGTCGGCGAGCGGGCACTCCTACGAAAGCAACCGCGAGAAGGACGCCTTCTTTCAGAAGGCGGTCGTGGATATGCTGGTATCGCAAGTCCTTGCAGGGACCGATCCCCGGCATCCACTCGCCAGCCCGATCTTTGCCGATCTGAAGGGCCTGCCGCCGATCTATCTGCAAGTGGGTGGAGACGAAACCCTGCTCGACGACAGCCGAGCGCTCGCCGACCGCGCGAAAGCCGCCGGCGTCGAGATGCGCTTAGACGTATTTCCGGGGATGCTGCACTCGTTCCAGATGATGGCCGGCCGCGCTCCCGAAGCCGACGACGCGATCGCGCGGTTGGCACAATGGGTTCGCCCCAAACTTGGTCTGGCCGCAACCGCGGCAACACGCGCTGAAGGTCAGGAGGTCGCATGACTGGCAAATTGAAACCAAAATGTGGCAGCTGAAGGACATGCCCGAGCGACCGACCGGCCTGTTCGATGCGCGATATCGGGCCTTCCTCGAGACGGTGTCAGGCGCCCGCGCCCAACTGCATCGCTACTGCGCCCGCATGACGGGCTCACGCCTCGACGGTGAGGATCTCGTGCAGGAGACGCTGTTCGAGGCCTACACGAAGATCGAGACCCTCGATGATCCCCGCAGGCTAAAACCCTGGTTGTTTCGCATCGCTCACAATCGCTGCATCGACTTTCTGAGGCGACGCGATGTGCGCGAGCGCGCGGAGCACGGCTATTCGGACGACATCGGCGTTGTCTCTGCAGAGCCGGCAGCGACCGATGCACGCCGCGCCATCGAACGGCTGGTTGGCCGCTTGCCGCCCAAGGAGCGCGCCTGCATCCTCTTGAAGGACGTGTTCGACTATTCGCTGGAAGAGACCGCAGAACTCGTGGACTCGACGGTTGGGGGCGTCAAAGCCGCGCTCTCCCGCGGACGGGCGAAGCTCGCCGACTTGCCCGCTGAACCTGCCGGTGAACCGAACCGTCCGCTTGATCCCGACACCGCGCGGCTCTTGCAGCGCTATGTTGACCTCTTCAACCGCCATGACTGGGATGGCGTGCGGAGCCTGACCAGCGCCGATGCTCGGTTGCGGGTCGCCGACTGCTTCGACGGCCTAGTCAGAAGTTCTCCCTATTTCGTCGAATACGAGCGAAACCCGGAGACGTGGACCATGGAGTTGGGGGCGATCGACGGAGAGCCTGTCCTGATCGTGCTCTTCCAGCGAGGCGACCGGTGGCAGGTCGCGTGGCCGGTTCGTGTCCATGTCGCCGGTCGCGTCATCGATCGCATCGAAGATTATTATGCCTGTCCATGGATGTTGGAAAGCGCCGCGGAATCCGACCTGAAACTCATGACTGGGCCGGCCGTTTTGGGAAGAGCATAAGGCGACGATTTCTCACTCTGGCTTGGCCGAGTCACGATGGTGAATTCTCAACGAAAAATCGTGGCGTGCCTCGGGTCGAGCAGCACGGCGGGCAAGGGCCAGGCATTCGATTGGATGGCGGAGCTCCGCCGGCGGCCGGGCAACGGGCAATTTGAGTTCCGGAATTTTGGCGTCGGCGGCGACTTGGCCTACAATGCGCTGCAGCGGTTGCCGGATGTGCTCGCCTGCCGTCCCGACAAGGTCATCGTCTGGGTCGGCGTGAATGATGTTCTCACGCTCGTGTCACGCAAAGTGCGGCGGTTCTTTACGTTTTGGAAGCGTCTGCCCCGCACGCCTTCGCCCGATTGGTTCCACGAGAATCTGGCCGAGATAGCACGCAGGCTGAAGCGCGAGACGGCGGCGGACATCGGCCTTTGCTCGCTCCCTCCGATAGGAGAAGCGCCGGATTCGGACGACCCGTTCCAGAGCGAGCTCAACCGGCGGATCAAGGAATATTCTGCGATCGTGGTGGCCATCGCGCACGAGGAACGCTGCGGCTATGTCCCGCTCCATGAGGCGCTCACCGAGGAAGTTCGCGCCTCGCCTGGCCGGGCCTACACGGCGTTCAACTTTCTTCCATTCTATCGCGATGCTTTTCGCGTACTGGTGCTGCGGCAGCGTCCGGATGATGTCGCCCGCGTAAATGGCTGGCTATTTCACACCGACGGCGTGCACTTGAACAGCCGGGCAGGGCTGATCGTGGCGGACCGCCTACAGAAATTCGTTCAGGCCTGAGCCCTGAGCGGCAAGGCTGTATCCGATTTGCGCACCTATCTGAATGTCTTATCGCGCAGGCTGGCGGCCGATTTATCGACCTAGCAACATCGCCACGCGCGATGCCAAAAGTTTAACGACGAACCCTAGAGGATAACCCCGGTGGCTCGGCACGTCGTCAGGAATGACATCGCTGTCCGACTTGAACTTAGTGCAAATCCGCAGCTGCAGTGGCGGGAGTTCTCCGTGAAACCGCGCTCTGTATGCCGAGACCCAATGCGGACCTCTATCGAAGTTCATTAACATCGCTGAATTGCAGCACATGGCGATGACCCTATTCGTGGCTGAAGTTTCCTTAAGCTTGTAACCCCTCAGCAATTCGGCCCCCTTGGAGCACTCGATGCGGTCCTTTCGATAGAGGATGTATGCGGTGCCGCCATCGGGATCGCGTATAGCGCCAGCACCTGGCAAAGCTTCGATCTGATCAGCTCCCTTCCGGCAGTCGTCGCAGTAGCAGGCACTGCTCACGATCGGCCTGCCAAAGGCTTTGAGTTCGACGCCACCGCAAGAGCAAGTTGCGGTCATGATAGGTGAGTGCGTCATCTGCTGGTGATCATCATGCGATTGCCCTCGCTGTCCCGAAATTCCGCGATCGTGCGCCCCGGTTGCCATGGCGCGGGGCGCGGTTCTGCTATGATCTCGGCGCCTCGCGATTTGAGTCTCTGAACGGTGACTTCGATTTCGTTGTCAACCAGCACGAGGACGGGCCCCTCAGATGGTGTTTCGTCCTTGCGCCTTAGGAAGTGGAGGGTGGTTTCGGCCCCTGGAAATCCGAGTTCGATCCATCGCCAGCCATCATTGCTCATGGGCTGATCGGCGACGATGCGGCAATTCAGGTGATCGATGTAGAACGCCTTGGCGCGTTCCTGGTCGAACACTGGAAGCTCCGCGAACTGGATGTGCATTGTCGATCTCTCCCCGTTGCATCTCGGTCCAAATCAAACTAGACGGTCCAGTACCCATGAGTCAATCGGCAGCGGACACGCCAGGAGCATGACCACGACGCGTTCAGCAGGTGTTTCAGAAGAACTCGAACCGCACGGACGGTCGGCGAAAAAGCGGCGGGCCATCCTCGATGCGGCTACAGAGGTGTTTCTGCAAAAGGGCTATCTGGCCACCAACATGGACGAGATCGCGGCGCTTGCGGCCGTGTCGAAACAGACCGTCTACAAGAATTTTCCGAGCAAGGAGACGCTGTTCGTAGAGATCGTGAGCAGCGTGACCAACCGAGCCAGCGATAGGGTCCACAGTAAAATGCCCGAACTCGCCGAGGGCGAAGATATTGCCGATTATCTTCAGCGCTATGCTTACCGACAGCTTGCCACCGTGCTCACGCCGCGCGTCATGCAGCTGCGCCGTCTGGTGATCGGCGAGGTCGGCCGCTTCCCGGAACTGGCAAAGGCACTCTTCGATGGCGGACCCGGGCGCGCAATTGCGGCGATGGCAGTGTTGTTCGAGCGTTTGGCTGATCACGGCCTGCTTGCGATCGATGATCCGGCCGTCGCCGCTTCCCAGTTCAATTGGTTGATTATGGGCGAGCCATTGAACAGGGCCATGCTGTTGGGTGACGAGTCGATTCCGAAACCGGCGAAGCTTCGACGGCACGCCGCGGCCGGCGTACGGGTGTTCCTTGCGTCATACGGCAAGTGAGGCACGCCACGGCGACGAGCGAATGCCGGGCGCAACCGTGCGGACCGCTCGGCCGTGTTTGACGGTCCTTTTTTTGGTCCCCAGTGGGTCGCGGCTTGTTGCGGCGCGGCTGTCGAAAATAGACCGATTGTTGTCGATAGTCGCCGAAACCGAGCCGATCCCGAATCGCCGAAATTCCCTTTTGAAATCAAGAGCGCAGATTTCTGACGGATCGCAGAGTCGGTTCTTTAGGGCGTGCAGAAAAGTTTGTGCTGCCGCGTCAACGCGTTACGATGGCTCAAAACGATCGAGTGGGAGTGAGGGGAGCGTAGTTTCGGATACTGCGGGAAACTGTGTCGTAGTGTAGGCGGCTCACACATCTCGATAGATACCGAGTAATGTCCGCTTGTGGTGCCGTTCACGCTTTTGGATTGGTCAGGGCTGGGCGTGCCATCACCTGCTCTCATCGAAGTAGGCATGATGATGCCCCAGGGACTGCAATCAAGGCCCTGAATCCAATGCATTTCCCTTTCGACAGACATCTCGATCCCCACGGCGTCCCTTATTGAAAAGGCAGCCGCAGCCTCATGGTGTGTGCCCACACAATCTTCATTCGAGCTTGGTCGGTATGGACCGCGAAAGATGCGGGGCTGCATCCCTTGACCAATCTCATGCCATTCCCTATATAATCGAGTATGTACTCACTCAATGTCATTGGACGGAAATATGGCGCGTCCCCTCAGTGAAGAAAAGCGACAGGCACTGCTCGATGCAGCGGCCGAGTTCGTCGCCAGCCTGGGCACAGGCGCGTCCACGGCCAAGATCGCAAAGGCTGCTGGCGTGTCTGAGGGAACGCTGTTCACTTACTTTCCAACCAAGGACGATCTGCTCAACCAGCTCTTTCTCGAGATCGAGGCCGACTTGGTAGAGATGATGCTGGCGCCATATCCGGCGGACGCCTCCCCCAAAGACCGACTATTCGCGGTCTGGAACCGTCTGATTGACTGGGGACTGGCTCACGCCACGGCGCGCAAGGCCCTTCGTCAGTTGAAGGTCTCGGATCGCGTGACAGCGGAAAGCCGGAACCGGTGTCACGCCATGCAGCGGGATGCGCGGACGATGGTGGAGGAGTGTCTCGCCGGCCATGCCGCGCCTGACAGGATCGCCTTCTACATCGATACCATTCTCTTCGACTTGGCCGACATCAGCATCAACGCGGTCACAGCCAAACCTCAGGAAAGTGACGCCATCCGGCAGGCCGGGTTCGACCTTTTCTGGAAGGGGTCTGCCGCCTGAGTTTTAGCCCATAAATGAGTATGTAGTCACTCATAGATAAGGATCGAAAATGTCGAATTGCAAGGGTTTCACCGAAGCTAACGTTCCCAAGCAGACGGGAAAAAGCTTCATCGTCACAGGCGCCAACGCCGGCGTCGGGTTCGAAATCGCGCGGGTGCTTGCCGCCAGGGGCGCGCGCGTCCTGCTTGGCTGCCGCGAGCAGACCAGGGCGCAGGACGCCATCGCGCGGATCAAGCGGATCACGCCGAATGCCGATCTCGTCTGGTTGCCGCTCGACCTCGGTGACCTGGACAGCGTTCGCACCGCAGCCGAGATCGCGGCGAAGGAGCCACGGATCGATGCGCTCATCAACAATGCCGCGATCATGAATCCGCCGCTGACGCGCACGAAGCAGGGGTTCGAATCGCAGTTCGGCGTCAATCATCTCGGCGTGTTCGCGCTCACCTCGCTGCTCCTGCCCAAACTGGCGGAGACGCCGGGATCGCGGGTGGTCGTGACCTCGAGCATCGCGCATCTGAAGGCCAAGATCGACTGGGACGACCTCAACGCCGACAAGAGCTACATCAAGACCGATCGCTACGGCGGCAGCAAATTGGCGAACGCGCTGTTCTTCTTCGAACTGGATCGTCGCCTGCGCGCCGCGAAGTCGCCCGTCACAGCCATCGGCGTTCACCCTGGCTTCGCCAATACAAGTCTTGGCCGCCACATGGGGATTGTCAAGATCGCAGGCCCAATCGTCGGCCTGCTGCTCAATAGCTCCGACAAGGGCGCGTGGCCGGCACTTTTGGCTGCGACCGGCAAGGTGAAGCCCGGAGGCTATTACGGTCCCACCGGCCTTGGCGGAATCCGCGGTGTAGCCGGCGAAGCAAAGCGCGCGCCGCATGCCGAAGATCCCGCGCTTGCGAAGCGGCTCTGGGACGTCTCCATCGCCATGACCGGCATCGATCCAGGTTTGCCGGCCACCTGACTTCACGGCGACACGGTGCGTCAGGCCCTCGTGTAGGCTTGCTCTGGGGCGCGGATTGGACGAGCCTCGCCCGGGCGACGAAACCTTGCTATAAGAGACATGACGGTACTTTTCCGCTGTTAGCGGAGCGGCTCCCAGCCGCTAAAAATCGGTTCTCAGAGGCAATCGACCTCGATAGATGCCGAAACCATGCGAAAAATATTCAGTGAAAAATCTGTTTAAAATCAACAGCGTAGATTTTTGACAGCCCCCATGTCGGCTTATTGTCATCTAAACCGAGAAATTTCGAGGGAAATCAGATGCTTATGGTCCGTCCGAACAATCGAGTGGGAGTGAGGGGGCGTGCGGTAGAGTAGGTTGGAGTACTGTGGGATATATTCGGAAATTGTTGGTCAACGATAGGAGGCGATAGTTCGCGGGCGAGTCTGCAAGAACAAGCAGCTGTTTTGCAGGTCGGCGATAGACCTTCGATTATGTGTAGAGATGCTCAAAGGGATCGATCCACCGCGCCGTTCACAGCACATGCTTTGGATTGGGATCGGAGCGCCGATCAATTCCTCGGACAATAGACATTATGTTCCGTGGATTTGTATCATGGTCTAAGCCCCGGGGCGGGACCAACGAGACGAGCACACAGCCGCCGAGCACAGCGGGGACGGCGCCGTAGCTGAATACGTTCTCGTGCCTCGCATAGTTTCAGAGTGCTCCCGCAATGCGTGGACCGTCCGCATGCCGTGCGCCAGATCCCTGTAGGCTTAAGCGTGCCATGCTTCAGCAGCTTGGCCGACAGCGGACCCGAGTTGGCGAACGGCACAATTTGGTCGTCCTGCTACGCGACGAAGCGGACCACGCCACCATCCACCCGCAAAGCCGCGCCGGTGGTCGCCGAAGCCTGCTCCGAGCATGTGTAGATGATCATGTTGGCCACCTCATCGGTGGTCGCGAAGCGGTGGATGAGGCTCGTCGGACGCATCGCCTGCAGGAAGCCCTGCTCGGCTTCGTGCTGCGTGATTCCATTTGCGTCAGCCTGTTTCGCCATGAAGTTGCCCAGGATCTCAGAGCGGGTAGGTCCCGGCAGGACGGCGTTGACGGTGACGCCCGTGCCCGCGACCGCCTCGGCAAGCCCGCGTGAGACCGCGAGTTGAGCGGTCTTGGTCATGCCATAGTCGAGCATTTCCTTAGGGATGTTGACTGCGGATTCGCTACTTATGAACACGATGCGGCCCCAGCCTTTCGCCACCATCCGCGGCAGGTAATGACGGCTCGCGCGCACGCCACTCATTACGTTCAACTGGAAGAGGTCAAGCCAGTCCTCATCGGGGATATTTGCGATATCCTCGACGCCGTTGTAGCTCCGGATGTGTGCTGTACCGACGTTGTTCACAAGGATATCGGCGTCAGGCGCATGCGCGATCAAGGCCTTTGCCCCCTCCGCTGTCGCAAGATCAGCGGCGATACCCGAGATGTCGCTGCCGGGGAAGGCCTGCCGCATCTGCCGCACCGCCTCATCGACCCGAGCGTTTCCACGGCCGTTGACGACGACCGATGCACCGGCACGTGCCAACCCCTCCGCCGTCGCGCGGCCGATACCGGCGGTGGATCCGGTAACAATGGCCTTGCGGCCTTTGAGTTCGATATTCATCTCATTCATCTCCAAAATTAAACAGGAAGCGCAATCAATCCACTGTCGTCTTCGCTGTTTCCGCCTCCGCTGCGTGGGCGAGGCTTTCGACCCAGTCTTGGTGATACCGATAGAGTGCGCCGGGATGTTTGCGCCCGAGTTCATCGAGGAAGAAGGGGCCCTGCTGCGTTTCCTCGGTCAGCACATGGCAGCCATGGTCCGTAGGCGTGATGACCCAGCCATGGTATGCGCTTGAGCCGGTCTCGTCGCCATCAACTGTCGTCGCCCATGCGAGCCTGCGAAGGGGCTCGCATTCCGTCACGACCAGACTCATCGGAAATCCAACCGTCACACGGCTGTATCGCGTTCCGAGCGCCAGTTCCGGCTCCCCCGTCAGAATCTTGACCTGATCCTCGGCGGGAAAGTAGCTCGACCAATTCTCGGCTTCGACGAGCAGCTTCCAGACCGCTTCAGGCGGCGCCTTCACGTCAATGTCGTTGAGTGCGTAGATGGCCGACGTTTTCGGATCATATCGCTCGGGCCAAGTCACATGGTCGTACATCGATTACTGCTCCTTCTTGAACAAATCCTGGAAGATGAGCTGGCCCCAAGTGCGGCCGCGCGCGTGCACCAGCGCGCCACCCTCGTTGAGCTTTCCCAGCTTGACGGGTGCGAACCCGAGTTGTTTGGCCAAGGCCGCCACGGGAGCGGTCGCGTCCTCGTCGTCGCTCGACAGAAAGACGACACGGTGCCCGCCCTCGACGATCGGATCGGCAGCCAGGGTGGCCGCAACCAGGTGATTGAACCCTTTGACGAGCTTGGCGCCGGTGAACGCCTTCGCGACGAAGGCGGAGGACGGGAGACCGTCCAGCTCTTCAGGGACTGGAAACGCGTTCATCGCGTCGATGACCGTCTTGCCTTTCCAACTCGGCAGGGCTTTCGCAACCTCGCGATGCTCCCCGAACGGGACCGCCAAGATGATTGTGTCGGCCTCGAGTGCATCCCGCAGCGACTTGGCGACGACCGTGGGTCCAATCGCCCGAGCCTGCGGCGCCAACGCCTCGGGCGGCCGGCGGCTCGCGACGGCCACGTCGATGTTTTTACGGGCGAAGGCGTGGGCGAGGGCCTGGCCTATCTTACCGAATCCTACAATTGCGTAGCTCATAATGCTTCTCCGATCCGTGTTGGTATTGATTCCCCGGCCTTCAACGGCGCTGGGTTAGCGCGTCAGAGTTGCGCAAGACCGCCGTCAACGGCGACCTCGCTGGCAGTCATGAAGCTGCTGTCCGACGACGCGAGAAAGGCCGCCGCCGCCCCGATCTCCGCCGGATCGGCCATGCGCTGGAGCGGAGTCATCGAGGCGAAGACCTTCTGGCCCTCCTCGCCTAGCGCTTCCTTCGCTAGCTCGGTCGCAGTGGCCCCGGGCGACAGCACGTTTACCCGGATGCCGGTGCCCTTTAGGTCCTCCGCCCAGGTCCGCGCGAGGTTGCGCACTGCCGCCTTGCTCGCGCTGTAGGCGCTCATCCCCGGGGCGCCCGTGGTGCCAGCGCTCGATCCGGTCAGGATTATCGAACCGCCCTCGCTCATCAGCGGCAGCGCCTTCTGGATCGTGAAGATCGTACCCTTCACATTGGTGTCGAAGGTTTCGTCAATGTGCTCGGCGGTGATCTCGCCGAGCCGAAGCTGGCTTCCCGCCCCGGCATTGGCAAAGACGATGTCGAGGGTTCCACGCTCGGCCTTCACCGCAGCGTAAAGTCGGTCGAGGTCGGTCAGATCGGAGACCGAGCCCTTCACCGCGCGGGCATTGGGCCCGAGGTCGGCCACAGCGGCGTCGAGCGCTTCCTGCCGACGGCCGAAGATGAAAACGAAGGCGCCCTCCTCGATGAAGCGCTTTGCTGCGGCGCGGCCGATGCCGGTAGCGCCGCCGGTGATGACTGCAACCTTCCCTTCAAGCTTTCCCATGACTTATCCTTCCAGGCCTTCGCCTTTGGTTGTGCGGGGACACCCCCGAGAACCTCGAAATGGGTCCGCCGGCGTCAGTTGTTGAGTGCGGAAGCGCGCACATCGGTGGTGCGAAATCGATCCGGCTGGACGACTGACGCCAGCCGCGACGATCGGCGTCCGCCGTTCGGAATTGAGCCGCGCGCGTCGACATAGGCTATGATGACCGCCCGTACTGCTGTTCGATGTGTTAGATACGGGCTTTGGAAGGCGCACCGCGCGGTGCCGGATTGCACCATGATCGACTGGGATGACGTTCGCTACTTTCTTGCCGTCGCGCGCGGAGGCTCGGTGCGGGCCGCCGCCGAGCGCCTCGGTGTGAACCACTCGACCGTGCTGCGACGTGTCGCCCAGCTCGAGGAACGCCTCGGGGTGCACATGTTCGAAAAGCTGCCTTCGGGCTACCGCCTGACGACTGCGGGCGAGGAGGTCCTCGAGTTCGCGGACCAGATGGAAGTGTCGTCGCACCTGCTGGAGACGCGCGTCTTCGGGCGCGACCAGAGCGTGCGCGGGCTTCTGCGGGTGACGCTGGCACCGCCCCTCGCGACACACCTGCTCATGCCGGACTTCGCCGACTTCGCGCGTCTGCATCCGGACATCGAGATGGAAATCTTGTCGTCCGGCGAGCTGGCAAATCTGACCAACCGAGAGGCCGACGTCGCGATCCGCGTCGTCTACGACCGCAAAACCCTGCCGCTCAATCTTCACGGCCTGAAGGGACCGGAGCTGTTCGGCGGCGTCTATATGTCCTGCGATCGACTAGCCGCGTGGCGTGCGGGCGCACCTGATCCCATCCGGTGGATCGTCATAAGCATTCATGGAATTCCGGAATGGGCCAGCGAGGGTGAGGTTCGCACCACGGCGGTTCCCTTCAGGACCACGGACGCCGAGGCGCAGATCGTTGCTGTACGGCAAGGGCTCGGGATCACGACACTGCCCTGCTTCGTCGGCGATGCCGACCCCCTGCTGGCGAGGGTGCCGGGCACCGACCTGCACATGTACGGAACGCTCTGGCTTCTCACACAGGGGGAGACACGCAAGACGAAGCGCGTACGGCTCTTCACGGAGTTCGTATCCCGCAGGCTCGCCGCGTACGCGCCGCTTCTCGCGGGGCTGTCCATATCGCGCGACTGACGCCTGGCAGGTCGCCGATGGCGCTGTCTCGAGCGGTCGGCGGCCGTCAGAAAGAAATCGACCGATTGATACCGATAGTGTTGAAAAAGTCCGGGTTGCAGCAGTCCTGAAGCACTTCTCTATTCGGCATGTTGAGGTCAAGCGCTTTCGAGCTTGCGGCTTCTCCGGCGTTT
>NZ_JAMYVL010000018.1:0-122141 GCF_040323955.1 Mesorhizobium sp. M0018
CATTCGTTGCGGGCGAGTTGCGGCTCATTGGGAGGGACTTCCATGGCAACCAGCAACAAAGCAGACCATCAGTCTGTCTCCGAAGCGTTTCGGAAACTGATCCGTTCCGAGGGCTATCGTCATAACGTACAAACGTTCTTAAATCTGGGGGTCGAACCAGAACTGCCGCCAAACCTTCAGTCATTACTTGCGGCCATTGATCGGGCCAAAGAGGGGCCGACCGAAGAAGTCCCTTAGCTCCTCGGCAGCAAGCGTCATTACCTGCTGCATGTCAGCGCCGTAGCGACGGTAGTCCTTGTAGTGGAAGGTGATGCCGGCCTCATCGAAGCCGATCAGGCGGCGGTTCGAGATTGCCACGCGGTGGGTGTAGCGCGACAGATAGGCGAGCACCGCCTCCGGCCCGGCGAACGGCGCCTTGGCGTAGACCACCCAACACTTCTTCCGAACAGGAGCAAGGTGGTGCAGGAATGCGCGTCGATCGGACAGGTGCACCAGCGATCCGAAGAAGGCGAGCCGCCCGGCGTCGTGCAGAGCGACCAGCCGGGCGAGGAAGAGCCGTCGGAACAGTTTGCCGAGCACGCGCACCGGGAGCAGGAAGGCCGGCCGCGAGGAGACCCATCGGCTATCGCCCAGTGCGATGCCGCCGCCCGGCACGATTATGTGCACGTGCGGATGGTGGGTCATCGCCGATCCCCAGGTGTGGAGCACGGCGGTGATGCCGATGCGCGCGCCGAGGTGTTTTGGATCGGCTGCGATCGTCAGCATCGTCTGTCATGATCACGGAATCGGGACCCGATATTTTCGCGCAAAAGGAACCCCGGTTTTGGGGCGGTGAAGGGCACGAAGCGCCAGGATTCGTTGCCGGTCTCGGCGATCTCGCAGTGATGGGTGAGGCGGTCGAGCAGCGCGGTTGTCATCTTGGCGTCGCCGAAGACGCTCGGCCATTCCCCGAAGGCGAGATTGGTGGTGATGATGACACTGGTGCGTTCGTAAAGCTTCGAGACCAGATGGAAGAGCAATTGCCCGTCGGCCAGAGCGAAGGGCAGATAGCCGAGCTCATCGAGTACGACGAAGTCGAGCCGGGTCAGGTGATCGGCAATGCGGCCCTGGCGGCCGGAGCGGGTTCGGTCTCGAGCCTGTTGACGAGGTCGACGACATTGAAGAAGCGCCCGCGTGCGCCGTTGCGGATGAGAGAACGGGCAATTGGCTGGCCGAACCTCTGACAGAGGCACGCGGAAGGCCATCGATCTTCGCCCTCTAGCCATCATGCGCTATCGCACGACCGGTTCAATCGGGAACCGGAGCAAACCTGCGTCGGGATCGAGTTATGTTTAAAAATTAACAAAATCACTCTATAATTTAGATAAAGATAGACATATTGATGGAGATGGCGTATCGTCAGATGGAGGCTGACATCGGGAAGGGGCCTCGACACCCAGGGAGGAGATATAAAAATGAAATCGAAGCTGGTTTTGCACGCTTCCGTCGCGACCTTGCTTGCGGCAGGCTGCTGCGTTGCCTTTAGCGCTTTTGCAGGGGAAAAGCCCAAGGGGCTGATGCTCTTTTCGTACCTCGGCGATCAGGCCTATGTTCGCCAGTACAATGTCGCCAAAGGCCGGGCAGGCAAGATTGAAGATGTCCAGATCGACGTCAAATCGGGCACCTCGCGCGGCGACGTCAATTTCTTCATTCAGGAAATCGTCAACGCCCCCGCTGAAGGCTACAAGGTTATCGGCGTCAACACCGGTGCCACCTCCAAGGAACTGGTAAGCGCGCTCAACGATGCGACCAGGCAAGGCATCAAGGTGCTGTCCTTCGACGGCGCGCCACCGCCGATCGACGACCTGACGGCGCAGGTGAATTATGATCCGGTCGGGGCCGAGAAGGCAGTCGTGCAGGAGTTTGCCAAACAACTCCCTGCGGGAGGCGAGATTGGCGTCATCCGCTGTATTGCGGGCCTGGCGGATACCGACGCGTTCATCAATGCTTTCAAGGATGCGTTGAAGGGTACGAAGTTCAGCATCGTTGCCGAGGGCGACGCCCGTTGCGACCCCGAGAAATCGCGCACGATCGCCGAGGGCATGTTGAACGCGCATCCAAATCTGGTCGGCATCTACGATATCTTTGACGTCTCGGCACAGGGCACGCTGCAGGCGCTCGAGGCAGCCGGCTCCAATGTCATCGTTGGTTCGGTCGGCGGCCAGGAGTACGCGCTGAAGGCGATCGCTGCGGGCAACAAGAACTGGAAGTTCACGGTCCCTTACCCGTTCGAGGTGATCGCCAGAACAGCCACGGACACCACTGCTGACCTGGTGCGCGGTAAAAGCGTTGAAAAGCTTGTGGTGGTGCCGGCGCAGCCCGTCCAAACCTCGGAGAATGCGGGTGGCATGCTGAAGACGGTCTCCGACGTTGTGGCGGGCAACGTTGATGACGTCGTGAAATAGCGCCACCGATGGAAGCGCACGTCAACATTGCGGGGAAATCATCCGACCCGGCGGCGGGGCGCCGCGATCACCTCTCCATCCTGCTATGGCTTCTGCAGGCCGGGCCGATCATAATTCTCGTAACCCTGGTCGTGGCATTCGGCCTGCTTGCCCCGCATTTCATTTCGGTGCGCAATCTTCAGAACCTCCTGGCCCAAAGCGCGATTGTCTGCGCCTTGGGCCTAGGGCAATTCCTCGTGATCCTGGTTCGCGGCGTCGATGTCTCGGTCGGCAGCGTCATAGCGCTGAGTGTCGTGACGGTGGCCACGCTCATCGGTGTCGATCAACCCAGCTCGATTGCGCTGGTCATCTATCCTCTTGTTGGTCTGATTGTCGGACTGATCAACGGCTTCCTCATCGTTAAAGGCGGCATTCCGCAGCCCCTCGTGGTCACCGTCGCGATGCTCGGCATTGTTGCCGGTGTCGCATTGCTCATCAGCGGCGGCAACACGCTCGTGGGTGTTTCGCCCGCCGTGCATTGGCTGGCAAACGGCAAGATGCTGGGCATACCTGCCGCCGCCTTGATGGTCCTGGTTCTTGCAGGGTTGTTCTGGCTCATGTTGCGGCGTACGCAATGGGGCCGCTGGCTCTATGCGGTTGGTGGCAATCCGGATGTCGCGCAATGGGTTGGGCTTCCGCGCGACAGGTTGATCATGAGCGCCTATGCCATCTGTGGGACGACAGCGGGCATCGCAGGCATGCTGTATCACGGTCGGACCGGGTCGGCTTCGCCTCTTTCGGGCATCGGCTATGAACTGGACGCCATCACGGCGGTGGTTGTCGGCGGCGCAAGTCTCTTCGGCGGTCGCGGCAGCATCACCAACGTGCTGTTCGGCGCGCTCATCATCGCCACGATCCGCAGTGGCCTTCAGCAACTCGACGTCTCTCCGTTCTGGTCATCGGTGGCAATCGGCGTCGGCATCCTGCTGGCCCTTGAACTCGATGTCTTGCGCAAACACATCGAGACCCGCATTCGAACGCTGCGTGCGAGGCAGGTGAGCCAATGAGTGTCGCCTCGCCAGACAGCATTTCCAACATGGCCACCGATGCGCGTCTGGTTCTCTCGGTGCGGGACGCGCGCAAGGCCTACGGGTTCGTAACGGCGCTGGCTGGTGCGTCGCTTGACCTCCATGAGGGCGAGATTGTTGCCTTGCTCGGCGACAACGGCGCCGGAAAGTCGACACTCATCAAGGCGATCACCGGCATCGTAACGCTGGATTCGGGTGACATCGAGCTTGACGGACACCCATTGCGGCTGCGTTCGCCCGCCGACGCGCGTGCATCGGGCATCGAGACCGTGTTTCAGGACCTTGCTGTCTTCGACAATCTGACCGTATCCGACAACTTCCTGATCGGACGCGAGCAGACGCGGCCACGCTGGCTCGGTCCGCTGGGCTTCCTTTCCGCTGGACAAGAGCAGCGACAGTGGCTGCAGCATGCCAGCGCATTGAGCGTCAGCCATGTCTCACCTTCCCAGGAGATCGGACTGATGTCGGGTGGCCAGCGTCAGGCTGTCGCGGTTGCACGGGCAGTGGCGTTCGCCCGACGGGTGGTCATTCTGGATGAACCTACGGCGGCACTTGGTGTGCGGGAATCCGACGAGATATTGACGATGGTAAGACGCCTGCCGGAGCGAGGCCTGTCAGTCATCATCGTAAGCCACAACATGGACCACGTCGTGCGCGTGGCGCACCGTGCTGTCGTCATGCGGCAAGGCCGGAGTGTCGGCGAGATGACTGTAGGCCAAGGCGTTCAGAAGGATCTTGTCGCAATGATCATGGGCGTCACCTGAAACAGCGTCATCCGGAAATCCTGCCGCTTTGTAAAAGTGGATTGGCGCGGTCGACGGCAAGTCGATCGATGAGTTCCTCCACTTTCCCGAGGCTGAAGATATCCTCAAGCGCCAGATAGGCAGCGCCAAAAAGGGCACTGTCCTTTTGCGGGTTGGCAAGCACGATCTGCAACTCGCGCGTGGCGAGCGGCAGGCATCGCTGGTAGACGAGTTCGCGGATACCCGACAACAGAAACTCTCCGCCCCTGGCCAGCGTGCCGCCGACCACGATCAGGCTCGGATTGAGGATGCTGACGACATCGGAGGCGACTTCGCCGATCACCCGCCCGGCGCTGCGCAGCAGCATCAGGGCTTCCGGCTTCTGCATTTCAACCAACAAAATGACATCGCGGGCGTTCTCCGCCTTGAAGCCTTTGCTTGAGAGATCCCGGGCAATCGCCCAGCCGCCGGCGCGGGCTTCAACGCAACCGAGCTTGCCACAGCGGCACAAAGGCGCGTTCTCGGAGTTGAACTGGATATGGCCGATGTCGCCGGCCGCGCCCTGAGCGCCACGAAAGATCTTGCCGCCCGCGATAATGCCGCTGCCGATACCCGTTCCCGCCTTGATGAAGAACATGTCATCAACATGCGGGAAATTCTGGCGATGCTCGTGGATCGTCATGAGGTTCACGTCATTTTCGACATAGATTGGCACATCGAAGCGACGGCGCAGCCAGCTGATGGTGTCGAATTCGTCCCACCCGTGGAGCACCGAAGGACCGACGACGCGGCCCCGTTTGAAATCCACCGGCGTGGGCATGCTGAGGCTGACTCCAAAAAGCGAGCCATGGCTGGTCCGGGCCTTCGCTGCGAGGATGTCGAACCCGTCGGCAATCTGCTCGAGGGAAACCGCCGGTCCGTCCGACGCGTTGAACGGTATTGTACTTTGCGAGACGACAGCGGGTTCGAGGTCCATGGCGGCAAGATGGATGTAGGTTTCGCCGATATTGGCGACGAGAAAGAAGCCCGCCCGCTCATTGATCCCAAGCACGCGCGTCGGCCTTCCGCCGCTCGGCATGGTGCGCGCCGTCTCGCGGATCAGACCGGAGTCGATCAGCGCATTCAGGCGCTGGGTGACGGTCACGCGTGACAATCCGGACGCGTCGAGCAACGCCGACCGGGACGTGGCGGCGCCGGTGGCAATCAGCGAGAGAATTTCCCCGCTGTTTGCAAGCGCGGGATGCTCCGCCGTACCATTTGTCCTGACCATTCCGCACTTTCCCGTTCGCCCTGAGATTTAGCCATAAACCCCCGGGAGATAAAGGCGTGTCTGCAAGAAAGCTGCATAGCTTTTGTACAAAAATATGCAATAATACGTTGACTTAAAGATATATCGGTGGCTAAGAGGATGTCGCCCGGGAGGAACAGATGAACTTGCGTGGACCGCCCCGCGCTGTTGCGATGTTTCTCCGTCACTCGATCGACGGAATCTCACATGTTGTCAGCGCAAAAGGACTTCGCCCGCCCGGATCTCCTGGCGAACGCCATTCGCGCGCTGTCAATGGATGCGGTCGAGAACGCCAAGTCCGGCCATCCAGGCATGCCGATGGGCATGGCCGAGATCGCGGTCGCGCTCTGGCACCGGCACCTTCGTCACAATCCATCCAATCCGGCCTGGACCGACCGCGACCGCGTTGTGCTCAGCAACGGCCACGGCTCGATGCTGCTCTACGGCGTGCTTCATCTCACAGGGTACGATGTCTCGATCGCCGATCTCCGGCAGTTTAGGCAGCTTGGCAGCAGGACGCCGGGCCATCCCGAATTCGGCTATACGCCGGGAGTTGAAGTTACGACCGGGCCGCTCGGGCAAGGCCTCGCAAATGCCGTCGGCATGGCAATTGCCGAAAAGACGCTGGCCGCCAAATTCAACCGATCCGGACACGACATTGTCGACCACCACACCTTTGTCCTGGCAGGCGACGGCTGCCTGATGGAAGGCATTTCGCATGAGGCTTGCTCGCTTGCCGGAACGCTCGGCCTTGGCAAGCTGATCGTGCTCTACGACGACAACGGCATCTCCATCGACGGCCATGTCGGCGGCTGGTTTTCGGAGGATACGCCCAAGCGCTTCGAGGCCTATGGCTGGCAGGTCATTGCCGATGTGGACGGGCACGATGTCGAGGCGGTCGACCGGGCGATTTCCGCGGCGAAGGCGCAACCAGCCCGCCCGACGCTGATCTGCTGCAAGACCATGATCGGCAAGGGGGCGCCGACGAAAGCCGGAAGTCACGATAGCCATGGCTCTCCGCTCGGCGCCGACGAGGTCGGCCGGGCTCGGCTCGCGCTCGATTGGCCGCATGCGCCGTTCGCCGTTCCAGGAGAGATTGACGACGCGTGGAACGCCTCGGTCGGGGGGGCTGCATCGGAGGCCGCCTGGCGCCGCCGCTTCGAGGCATACCGCGCGGCCTACCCCGATGATGCGGAGGAGTTCGAACGGCGAGCCACGCACCATCTTCCCGCAGGCTTCGCCGCCAAGGCGGATGCGTTCGTTGCGCAAACCGTCGAGAAGGCCGAAATGCTGGCGACACGCAAGGCAAGCCAGAATGCCATTCAGGCCTTTGCCGGCTTGCTTCCCGAACTGATCGGCGGTTCCGCCGATCTGGCCAGTTCGAACCTCACGCTTTGGAAGGGGGCCGAACCGATCACATCCATCTCGGGCGGCAACTATATCTATTATGGCGTGCGCGAGTTTGGAATGGCCGCGATCATGAACGGCCTGATGGTCCATGGCGGGTTTCGTCCATTCGGTGGCACGTTCCTGATGTTCTCGGAATACGCGCGCAACGCCCTGCGGATGGCAGCGCTGATGAAGCTTGGTGCCATCTATGTCTTTACCCACGATTCCATCGCGCTCGGTCAGGACGGTCCGACGCATCAGCCCATCGAGCAGTTGGCCACGCTCCGTTTGATGCCCAACATGGATGTATGGCGACCGTGCGACACCGTTGAAACGACGGTTGCCTGGCAGATTGCGCTTGAGCAGGTGGCGACGCCGACAAGTCTCGCGCTTAGCCGGCAGAACCTGCCGTTTCAGCCGCGCGACCAAGCCCAGGTTCAAGCGGTGCGCAGGGGCGGATACGTGCTGCGCCGTGAAGACGGCTGGCTGGACGCTGTCGTCATCGCAACCGGTTCCGAAGTGCAGCTCGCAGTCGGCGCCCGCGAGCGACTTGCTAAGCAAGGGATCCAGGTTCGTGTGGTCTCCATGCCGTCCACCAGTGCCTTCGACCGGCAGGACGACGGCTACAAGACCGAGGTGCTGCCGCGCGGCGTTCCCCGCATCTCCGTCGAAGCTGGCGTCACCGACAATTGGCGCAAATATGTCGGCCTCGAAGGCGAATGCGTCGGCATCGACACGTTTGGCGAATCGGCCCCGGCCGAGATCCTCTACGAGCATTTCCAGCTGACCGTCGAGGCCGTCGAAAAGGCGGTTTACAGGGCGCTTGAGAAACATGGCCGCGCTGCGTCGCCGGAGTTGGGAAGGCAGCAGGCGAGATGACCGCTACCTATGTCATCGGACTGGATTACGGCACCGGATCAGCCCGCGGCGTCCTGATCGACGCCGCAACCGGCGAGCAGATCGGCAGCCACACGCATGCCTATCGCCATGACGTCATGACGCAAAGCCTTCCTGACGGCACGCCCTTGCCACGCTCATGGGCGTTGCAGAACGCCGCCGACTATCTCGATGCTGCGGAAGAAATCCTTGATGTGCTGGGGCGCGGACGGATCATCGAGTCGATCGGACTGGGCTTTTCGGCAAGCTCGCCGATGCCAACCACCACCGACGGCACAGCCCTTTCCGAACTTCACCCCGGCGAGCCTCATGCCTATGTCAAGCTGTGGAAACATCGCGCCGCACAGCCCTACGCAGACGCGATCAACCGTCGGGGCGGATCCTTCCTGCGCAATTTCGGCGGCAAGCTTTCCGGGGAATGGCTGCTTCCGAAGGCCGCCCAGATTGCGGACGAGGCGCCAGGCATCTGGAGCGAGGTCGGCCGGTTCATCGAGTCCGGCGATTGGCTTGTCTGGCAACTGACCGGCTCCGAAGTGCGCAGTCTGGGTTTTGCGGCCTACAAGGCCCAGTATTCCGAGACCGAAGGCTATCCGCAGGGAATCGTGCCCGGTCTTTCCGAAAGATTGTCGGTGCCGCACCGTATCGGCACTTCGGCTGGAGGCCTGTCTGAGGCATGGCGGACGCGCACGGGGATCACTGGCCGCGCGATCGTCGCAGTGGCGGTTATCGATTCACACGTCGTGCTGCCCGCGGTCGGGGCCGTGTCGTCCGGCTGTCTCGTCGGTGCGCTCGGAACGTCTGCGGTCTATCTCTTTTTGAACGAACAGTTCCGTCCTTTGCCTCCCGGCATCGAAGGTGTGGCCAAGGATGGATCGGTTCGCGATCTCTGGTGCTACGAGGCCGGGCAGGCCGGGTTTGGCGACATGCTCGCCTGGTTCGTGAAGGCCTTTCCGCGTGGCGCGGACGAGGCTGAAAGTTTCCGTATCTACAACCGTGAGGCAGCCGGGCTCGAACCCGCCGCCAACCATCTCGTGGCGCTTGACTGGTGGAACGGCAACCGGGTGCCGCTCGCGGATTCAGACCTCAGCGGCCTGCTTCTCGGTCTCACCACCGAAACCACGGGCGTCGGCATCTACCGCGCACTGATCGAGTCGCTGTGTTTTGGCGCTCGCACGGTGGTCGACCTCTTCGAGGCCGGCGATTTTGGCATCAACCGCATCATCCTGACGAGCGGGCTGGCCCAGAACAATCCATTGCTGGTGCAGATCATGGCCGACGTGCTGGGGCGCGTCGTGGAGGTTCCAAGCATTGCCCATGCGACGGCCGTCGGCGCGGCGGTTCATGGCGCGGTCGCGGCCGAACTGGTGAGCGGCTTCGCCGAGGGCACGGCCCGCTTCGGCGCACGCACCTTCACCCCCTATCACCCACGCCGCGAAAGCGCGGCCGCCTACCGGTCTCTCTACAAAAATTATCGGCAGCTCAGCGACAGCCGGACCGTACGCAACGCCATGCATGATCTGAACAGGGCGGCGTCGCTCGACCGGCCGGAGAAAGAAACGAAATCGGTGGCCTGAGCAAGGCGATTGCCAACCCCGTCGATCTCTTTTGCGGAACCGCCATCCTTCGACGTGCAGGGCACGCATGAGGCGCGGCTCGCATCTATAATTATGTATAAAAACATACATAATCATAGATATAATGTTTGACTGTATGCAAAACATATGCGTAACTCGGTGAGCCTTTGAGGAGAAAGGTTCAACAACTCGGGAGGAGTTCATGTTCACTTTGCCTATGTCGACCGGCACCAAATCCGGAACCATCGTGAAATCAGCCGTTGCGGGCCTGGTGTTCTTCGGGACCGCTTTTGCAGTGACCGGCCATGCCTCGGCCGATGAAGTCATTGTCGGCCTCGTCACCAAGACGGAGGTCAACCCGTTCTTTGTGAAAATGCGTCAGGCTGCCGAAGCGGAGGCCAAGGCCAAGGGCGTCAAATTGATCGCCCGTGCTGGCAAGTTCGACGGCGACAATGAGGGCCAGGTCACTGCGATCGAGGATCTGATCAGCGCCGGCGCCAAAGGCATATTGGTGACGCCTAACAACTCGACCGGCATGCTGGGTATCATCAAGAAGGCGCGCGATGCAGGGGTCCTCGTGATCGCGCTCGATACGGCGACCGATCCCGCCGATGCGGTCGACGCCACCTTTGCCACGGATAATTTCGAGGCCGGCGTGCAGCAGGGCGCCTATGCCCGCAAGGCGCTCGGCGACAAGAAGCCGGTGCTGGCCATGCTCGATGGAACGCCTGGCGGCACGGTCGATACGTTCCGCCACAATGGCTATCTGAAGGGCTTCGGGCTTGCCGAGGGCGATCCGGCCATCGCCGGCTCGGCCATCACCAATGGCGCGCAGGACAAGGGCCAGGTCGGCATGGAAAACCTGCTCTCCAAGAACGGCGAGATCAATGCGGTCTACACCATCAACGAGCCAGCCGCCGCCGGCGGCTATGCGGCGTTGAAATCCTTCGGCAAGGAAGCCGATGTCATGCTGACCTCGATTGACGGCGGCTGCGCCGGTGTCCGCGACGTCAAGGCCGGCAAGATCGCCGCGACCGTCATGCAGTTCCCCTACAAGATGGCGGCCATGGGCGTCGACGCGGTCGTCGATTATGCGGCCAGCGGCAAGAAGCCGAGCGGCTTCGTCAATACGGGTTCATTCCTGATCACCGACAAGCCGGTTGAAGGGATCGACTCCAAGGACACCGAATGGGGCCTCAAGAACTGCTGGGGCGACTGATATTTTGAATCCTCCCGGCGGGACCATGCCGGACAGGCCGTCGGCAAGACGGTATATCTGTATCGGCATGGTCCCGTTCGTTTCCGGCCCGACCCTTGAGGCTGGGAACGCGGCGACTGTTCCAAAGGGCACTTATGAATTCGCCATCGGCACTCTCTTTCGGCGGAACGTCCAGCATTGCCAAGAAGGTCATCGGCACGCCATCGGTGGGCCCATTGCTGGTACTGCTCGCTTTCGGCGTGATCTTTTCCCTGACCAATCCGCGTTTTCTCGCCACGCAAAACCTGTCGATCATTCTCCAGCAGACGGTGATCATCGGCACCTTGGCCATTGGCCAGACCTTGATCATCCTGACCGCCGGCATCGATCTCGCGGTGGGAGCGATATGCGTCCTGGGCACCATCCTGGCCGGAAAGCTGGCGAACAGCGGCTATGACCCGATCGCGGCCGTGGCCCTGGCCGTTCTTGCCTGCACAGCGGCGGGTGTCGCGGCTGGAAGCCTGATCAGCGGCCTGCGCCTGCCGCCTTTCATCGTGACCCTCGGTATATTGGGCATCATCACCGCCGCCCTCAGGTTGATTTCGGCGGGCGGGGCTTTTGCGGTCAACGACGACTTTCTCGGCTGGACGGGAAACACCATCCGCCTGAACGGTTTCGTCGTCACCTACGGCGTCATCATCATGCTCCTCCTCTATGGATTTATCTGGTTTCTTCTCAACCAGACGCAATGGGGACGGCATGTCTACGCGGTCGGCAACAATCCGGAAGCTGCCCGGCTTGTCGGCATACCGGTCGGTCGGCTTCTGCTCTCGGTCTACGTCCTAGCGGCGTTCATTTACGGGATCGCGGCCTGGCTGGCGCTCGGCCGAATCCCCAATGCCGACCCCAATGCCTTGCAGACCGCCAATCTCGATTCCATCACCGCCGTCGTCATCGGCGGCACCAGCCTGTTCGGCGGCCGGGGCGGATTGATCGGTACCCTAATAGGCGCGCTGATCGTCGGCGTCCTGCGCAACGGGCTGACGCTCGCCGGCATTGATCCGCTCTGGCAGGATCTGATCACAGGCATTCTCGTGATCGTGGCGGTCGCGCTCGATCAACTGACCAGGGGGAGGCGGTGATGACGCCTGTCGAGCCGAGAGCGCCAGTGGTGACCACCCCGGGTGGCGTCATCCTCGAAGCCCGCAACGTAGTCAAACGCTACGGCCACGTCACCGCTCTCGACGGTGTCGATTTCGAACTGCGCGCCGGCGAAATCCTGGCGGTGGTCGGTGACAACGGCGCTGGAAAGAGTTCGCTGATCAAGGCGCTGACTGGCGCGATCGTCCCCGACAGCGGCGACATTCTGCTGGACGGCCAACCCGTCCACTTCAAGGGTCCGCTGGAAGCACGCAAGCTCGGCATCGAGACGGTCTACCAGGATCTCGCCGTTGCGGCCGCGCTCGACATCGCCAGCAACCTGTTTCTCGGCCGGGAACGCCGCCGCCCCGGCTTCCTCGGCAATGTGCTGCGCATGCTCGACAAGAAGGGTATGCGCGCGGAGGCGGAGCGCAGCATGGCGGACCTGAAATTCCACCTGCCGTCGATCGGCAGCGCGGTCGAATCGTTGTCAGGCGGCCAGCGTCAGGGCGTCGCGGTCGCCAGAGCGGCATTGTTCGCCAAGAAGCTCGCGATCATGGATGAGCCGACGGCAGCACTCGGCGTGCGCGAAACTGGCCAGGTTCTCGACCTGATCCGGGCGATCCGCCAGCGCGGATTGCCGGTGGTCCTGATCAGCCACAACATGCCGAACGTCTTCGAAATCGCCGACCGCATCCACATCATGCGCCTGGGCAAACGTGCGGCCGTGGTCAGTCCGAAAACCCACACCATGGGCGATGTCGTCGCCATCATGACCGGCGCGGCGAAGTTCGAAAAACCGGCAGCATCAGCTTTTCGCTAATGCAATGTCGCCCAAAAGTGAGCTCGGTCTTGGGAGAACGACATGCATAAAACAAAGACCTAAAGCGGGTCGCCTGAATCCGTTCTGACGCGACACGCTTTAGGACCGCTGTCATAGGCCGAACGCATGTGGTCACCGCGAATTCATGTCGAGCTCGTTAGCCACCATCTCCATTGAGGCTCCCGCTCGACACATAATCAATAGAGGACGTCGCGAAGCAGCTCGAAGATTAGGTCAGAAAGATCGCCTGGTCATGGTACGGGTAGGCTAACGGGTCTTCGCCGGCAAACCCGGATCAATCAGCCTCGCGATCGGTGACGCGATAGAAGCCGTTGCCTGCTTTGATGAAAAGGCCAGGAACGCCAGCTCACGGCGAACAGAAAGACTTCGAGCCTGCCGGCGCTCGGCTATTTTTTCGGATACCAGGCGCCTGAATAGCTGGTCAGTGACCGCATCGTCCGGGTGCATAGTTACGTTCGGGACTTCGCGGGCGGTACTGTCCACAGCAATGCCACTGCCCTTTTTGTGCTGCAGCCGTCCGCGACCCCGATGGGACCTGGCCACATGGAGGCGACCATGCTGGTAAATGAAGCGATGACGGGGAAAGTGCGCTGGTACTCCCCCGATGCGTCGATGCAGGAAGTCGCGCGGGTCATGTGCGATGAGGGTATCGGTTGCGTGCCGATCGGCGAGAACGATCGACCCGTCGGCATGACCATGGATCGCGACGGGGTGTGCGCGGCAGGAACAATGCATGCTGGTCCCTTTGCCCACCTGGCTATCGATGCGGATGTGCCCGCCGGACTGTTTGACGAAGCCGTAGACTCGGCTGAGTCCGAGCCCTGTTCCCTCGCCATTGCTTTTTGTCGTGAAAAAGGGCTCGAAGACCTAGGCGAGAACTTGCTTGTCCATGCCGTGGCCGGTGTCGCTCAGCGTCAAGCGAACGAACAACGCCGCCAATCCTTTCAGATCAGATCGTCAGGCGCGTCACTCGTCGCGATCGTGAACCTGCCGTAGTCTGTCATTGCATGCCTGGCGTTGACCGCCAGGTTGAGAATGGCGACGTCGAGCTGATTGGCGTCGATGAGAACCGGACCGAGCGCTGGATCGAGATGACGCTCGATCCTGATGTCGCGGCCGAAGGTCCGCTCCAGCAGAGCGGTGAGCGATCCAATATGTTGGTTGAGATCGACCTTTTCGGGCTCCAGGAACTGACGCCGGGAGAAGGCGAGCAACTGCTGCGTCAGCGCGCCGCCATTTCGCGTGCGCTTCAGCATCTCCTCGATCAGCGTACCGATTTTCGGATCGGCGGGATTCTCCGCAAGCTGCTTTGCCAACTGCCGGAGGCCGGATTCGAAGAGGCGATCAGATTGTTGAAGTCATGAACGATGCCGGCTGCGATGCGACCGATGGCTTCGAGTTTTTGCGACTGCAACTGGCGTTCTTCCTGCGCGGGGCGCGCGGACACGTCGCGAAGGCTGGCGAGCAGGGCAGGTTTGCCATCCCAGGTCACCTCGACGACGCGCATCTCGACCTCGGCCGCCTTGCTGCCCGGACGGGCCACGGTGATTTCTGCGGTTTCTCCCGAGACGACGGGCCGCCCGAGGGGAACATGAAGAAGCTCTTCGAGCGGATGCCCGAAAATGCGGGCCGCGGCCGGATTCGCGTAGAGAACCGCTCCCGAAAGATCGACGACGAGGACACCGTCGGCCGTGTTCTCGATCAGGAGACGGAAACTGAGCTGGCTGATGCTGGTCAGCTGCGGATCATCGGTCAGGTCGGAAATTTCCGCCGCGCTCCGCGTCATCGTTCTGGCCTCCTCACAGGTATGACTATGACGAATCGTTCGTCGCGGAACCGCCGAAGACATCCGGCGCGCCCTCTATCGGCTGGCCGAGATGCATTCCGCCGCCATCGATCGTGAAGCGTCTGATCTGCTTGTCGTGTTCGCTGCCGCGCATCTTCAGCACCATGATGCCGCGATACATGAACTGTGCTTTCTGAATGTAGCGCAAAAGGATGAAGGAGTCGGTCAGCGTCGAGATGTGCTGTTCGCTCGCCGAATGGCCGCCGACCAGCGACTTGTCCGTGGCGGTGCAAAGTCCAGCGATTTCCCGTTTCTTGACGAAGGATGTGAGGCTGATCAGGAACTCGCGAAAGCCGGTCTCCGGCGCAATGCGTTCGAGCGCGGAAAGGCTGTCGATGGCAAGCCGATCCGGTTTGAATTCCTCGACCAATTGACGGATCATCAGCAGATGGTCGGGAAGGCTTTGCGCTTCCGGATAGAGACAGACGACCTTGAGCCCGCCTTCCGCTTCCATCGTCTCGAAATCGACACCCCAACTGCGCGCGTTGCGAATGAGCTGACCGCGGCTTTCTTCGTAGCCAACCAGTAAGGAGCGTTCGCCGGCCGCGACGCCACCGGCCAGGAAATTGGTCACCAGCAGCGTCTTGCCGGTGCCGGTCGCGCCGCTGACCAGCGTAACGCTGTCGCGGAAGAAGCCCCCGCTCGTCATCCTGTCAAGATCGGCATTGCCGCTCGTTACCGGGAGAGGTAGAGGCGGCTTAAGGCCGGCCTCCTTAGCCTCGAGAGGCGTCAATTTTCTCGGACAGCCAGGTCTTGATAAGGGACTGATAGGGCACGTCGCGCTTGTTCGCCGCGACCTTGATCCGTTCGAGCAGGCTATTGGGCAGCCGCAACGAGATCGAGGTCGACGACGGCTTGAGGTTGGGCAGGCGGACCCGCTCTGCCTTGCTCCAATCGACATGCTCACTGGAGTCGTTGGACTCCCAGAAGGCGCGCTCCTCGGCCTCCGATGCAAAGGTCGGAACCGGCTTAGCTGTCTTGGTCATAGTAGCCTCGCTCCTTGCGGCTCATATCCCGGGCGGAAATCATCCGGATCTTGGTGTCCTTGTCCCGAAGCGTGAAGGTGATGTGCAGCAGCCTTCCATCATCGGTGCGCCCGAGAGCATGAATTCGTTGCTCGATGACGCTGTGCTTTGCGTCGGGAACGGTCAGCAACGGCTCGTTGAAGAACACCTGTTCCGCCTCGGCCTGGCTGACGTCGTGCTTGTCGATGCTCTTGCGGGCATTGCCCGCATCCCAGTCGAAGCCGGCAATCCGTTCCCATTCGATCATCGATGTATATTGCCATAATATACGCGGATTTCAAGCTCCGTCAGGCGTGAGCGCTCCGCCCAGCAGATTTGGACAGCATAGGGAGAGGAAATGGAGGCAAGGAAAACCCCCTCGCTGATCGGCCAGACCGGTGGCGCTGACGCTCAACCGCCAGCCTCGCAATCCCGGCCGCGTCGTCCGGCGCAGGGCTGAAAGCCCCGCTTGTCCTGCCGGGCAGGGATGCTCACCAGGCAGTTGCACCGGCCCGCCGGCTCCGCGGGCAGGGGATGTCTTCGGAAGGAAGACGAGAAAGGACCGGTGAAAGGCCGCGTCTGCAACCCTCCAAGGAGAATTCCCATGGAACTGAAATTCGTTGATCCGCGCTCGCTCAAGGACAATCCCGACAAGGCGCGCCGTTCCAAGTCCAGCCCGCAGGCCGACGCGCTGCTGCTGGCGACGATCAAGGCTGTTGGCATCGTGCAGCCGCCCGTCGTCGCCGCAGAAACCGATGGCGGCAACGGCTTCGTCATCGACGAGGGCCACCGTCGCGTCAAGCAGGCGATTACCGCCGGCCTCGAGGAAGTCGCCGTTCTCGTCGTTCCCTGCGCCGAGGATGGCGGCGCCATGCGTTCGCTGGTCACCACGATCGCGCATGAGCAGCTTAACCCCGTTGACCAGTGGCGCGCCATCGAGCGTCTCGTGGCGCTCGGCTGGACCGAAGAGGCGATCGGCATCGCGCTCGCCCAGTCGGTGCGCCAGATCAAGAAGCTGCGCCTGCTCGCCAATGTGCTGCCGGCGATGCTGGATCATATGGCCAAGGGCGACATGCCCGACGAGCGCCAGCTCCGCGCCATCGCGGCCGCCTCGCTCGAGGAGCAGAAGGAGGTCTGGAAGGCACATAAGCCGACCAAGGGCGATCCCCAGGTCTCGTGGTGGGCTGTCGCCAACGGCCTCGCCAAGACCCGCATGTATGCGCGCGACGCCAGCTTCGGCGACGATCTGCGAGAGGCCTATGGCATCGCCTGGGTCGAGGATCTGTTCGCGCCGGCCGACCAGGACAGCCGCTACACCACCGACGTGGACGCCTTCCTGGGGGCCTAGCAGGAGTGGATGACGCAGAACCTGCCCAAGAAGGGCGTCATCGTCGAGACCAACAATTGGGGCGAGGTGAAGCTGCCGCCCAAGGCCGAACGCGTCTACAGTACGCCCAAGAAGTCGGACCACACAGCGATGTATCTTGACCGCGAGGGCAAGGTGAAGACGGTCCACTTCCGCATGCCCGAGGCCAGGAAGCCCAAGGGCAAGGGTGCGGAAGACGCCGGCGGCTCGCGGCGGTGCTCGAAGGTTCGCCCATGCCGCCCAGGCTTTCTCCGCGACAGGCCGAGATCATGATGCTGGTCAACAAAGGCATGACCAACAAACAGATCGCCAAGGATCTCGATATCTCGCCGGCGACGGTGAAGACCTTGCTCGAACGGCTGTTCCGGATTTCGAAGGCGAAGAACCGGATCGCCCTGATTCATTGGTGGCAGGGGACAGATCAGCCCAATGTGTTCGACGGCTGAGCATGGTGCGCCGGCTGCTCGGATAATTCGGCAGATAGGCTTCATTATGCCCACGGGATCCTGGTCGGCGGGGTCATCGCCGCCGCCGTCGGCAACGATCTGGTGCTGGCGCATTCCCATGATCCGCTCAAGACGGCCTAACCTAAGTCCTGATCCTCACTGGCGGACCGGCGATCTATCTGCTCGGGAGCGCCAACTACATGAAGGCGGTCTATCGTGTGGTGCCGGCATCCCAATGGCGGGCGTTCCTGCCCTGCTGCTCCTGATCCCGTCGCCTACACCGTCGACTTGCTCGCTATGGGCTGGCTGACAGAGCTGGCGCACCCACGCCCGGCAGGCATCGAAGAAACGGTGTCCGGTCCTGTCGGGCGGACCTCATTCGGCAATCGTCGTCGGCAGGAGAGCCAAAGTGTGATCGCGGCCCAAACCGGTGCTCATGACCATGTTTACGCTTGGGCCGTATGTGGCTGTTGTCTTTTGATATGGTATCGATAACATGCCTTGCGTGAAGTTGATTCCAACGGGTGGTTCATGAGCGATGCCGGACGCCGCAGAGAGCTTGTGCCCGAGTGTCCAGCGTTTTGCTTGGGCACATCGCTGCCGGCTGGTGGAGCGGCATGATGGCCAAGGCCGCCTCATCGAGACCGGGCGAGAGCCACGCCCCGACGATGGTCGACGTGGCGCGGCGGGCAGGTGTGTCCACCATGACGGTTTCACGCGCCCTGAAAGAGGGCAGCCTCGTTTCCAAGGCGACGCGGGAAAAGATCATGATCGCGGTCAACGACCTCGGCTACGTGCTCGACCAATCGGCCGGCAGCCTGTCCTCGCGCAAGACTGGATTTGTTGCCGCGATGGTTCCATCACTCAACAATTCCAACTTCGCCGATACGGCGCGCGGCATAACGGATGAACTGGAGAGCACGGGACTCCAGCTTCTGCTCGGCTACACCGACTATACGGTCGAGAAGGAGGAAAAGCTGATCGAAGCGATGCTCCGTCGGCGGCCCGAAGGCATCATTCTGACCGGCGGCGCCCATACGGAGCGCGCCCGCCGGCTTCTTAAAAACGCGGGCATCCCTGTAGTCGAAACCTGGGAGTTGCCGGCGAAACCCATCGATCAGGTGGTCGGATTCTCCAATGAAGAGGCGATGGGACTTCTCGTCAAGACGCTGGCCAGAAAAGGCTACAATAAATTCGGTTACATCGGTGGCACGACCTCGCGCGACACGCGCGGCAGCCAACGGCGCGAAGGCTTTGTCAGAGCCATTGAGGAGCTCGGCCTGCCAACCGGGCGCCTCGTTTCCTTTGGCGTGCCGCCGATATCCATCGAGCAGGGAGGCCAGGCCGTCGTCAGCATGCTGGAGCGCTGGCCGGACACGCAAGCCGTACTCTGCGTTTCGGACCTTTCGGCCTTCGGCGCACTGATGGAATGCAAGCGCCGGGGCATGCGGATCCCGCAGGACATCGCCATTGCCGGCTTCGGCGACTACGAGGTAGCCGCCTTTTGCCATCCCGGCATCACCACCGTGAATGTCGACTGCTACGGCATCGGGCAACAGGCCGCCCGCAGATTGATCCAGGTGATCCGAGGCGACGAGAAACGACACGGCGAAGAAATCGTCCTCACAAGCTATCGCGTCGTCGAGCGCGAAAGCACCTGAGTTCCTGCATCGATTCAAACGCAGCGAAGGGCAGCCCAGCAGCGATGTTTCGCGAGACCATCACCCTCACGCATGACGGTGCTTTGAAAGCCGTTGCAGCCGGAGCAGCGCGCGCCGTCACGATGGGCGTGCCGCAATGTCTCGTGGTCGTCAATGCGAGCGGCGAAGTCCTCGCCAGCCTGCGCATGGATGGCGCGCGGTTCCTCAGCATGCGTACGGCGCAGGCGAAGGCGTGCACCGCGGCGTCAATAAACGCCGCTACTGGCGGCATGGCGTTCGAAGTGGCGCTCTCAGCCGGTATCGCATCGCAGGGCGACGTGACCAATTTGCCCGGGGGCTTGCCGATCCGCTTCGGCAGACGCCTTGCGGGCGGCATCGGCGTCGGGTCGGAACCGGCGAGCAGGAGTTCTATGTGGCACACGCCGCCTTGGCGGCGGTTGGCGCCGACGTGATTTAATGCGATGTGCCGATGCGCCTCCAGCGCAACCGAAGGATCTTCAGAACGCTATCTGAACCTTCATGGATTTGTTTCGGTCACCGGCGATGTCGAAAGCCGCGACCGCCTCGTCGAGAGGATAGATGCCCGTCAGTAGCGGTTTGACATCCACCCGGCGGCGATTGATCAGGTCGACGGCGATCGCAAACTCCTCGTGGAAACGGAAAGTGCCCCGCATCTCGATCTCTTTGGCGACGACGAGGTTCTGCGGGATCGACAGATCGCCGCCGAGACCGAGCTGCACGAGCACGCCGCGCGGCTTCAGGACATCGAGCCCTGCACGCACCGCGCGTTCATTGCCGGAGGCCTCGAACATCACGTCGAAACTACCCTTGTCGACATTGTAGGCGGCGAGCTCTTCGCTGTTTGTCGCGACATTGATCGTCCGGTCGGCACCGATCTCCAGGGCCTTCGCCAGCACGCCGTCCATGACATCGGTCGCGACGATCTCGCGCGCGCCGTGGGCTCGTGCGGCGAGGATGCAAAGCGCGCCGATCGGCCCGCAGCCGGTGACCAGAACCCGCTTGCCGAGCAGCGAGCCAGCGCGGTTCATGGCATGCAGCGTCACCGCGAAGGGCTCGGCGAAAGCGGCTTCGTTGATGGAGATGTGGTCGGCTATTCTGTGGCACTGCCACGCCTCGGCGACCAGGCGCTGGCGGAACGCCCCCTGGATGTGCGGCATCGGCATGGCGCTGCCATAGAAGCGCATGTCGAGGCACTGGTTCTGCATGCCTTGCAGGCAGTAGCGACAGGCATTGCAGGGCCGGCTGGGCGAGATCGCCACGCGATCGCCGACCGCAAGTGTGGAGATGCCGTCGCCGAGGGCCCGCACCGTGCCCGCAACCTCATGGCCAAGAATCATGGGTTCACGAAGGCGGATCGCGCCGAAGCCGCCATGGTTGTAATAATGCAGGTCCGAGCCGCAGATGCCGCCAGCCTCGACCGCGATCTCGACCTGTCCGGCGCCAGGGGAGCCCGGATCGGTCTCCTCGATCCGCAGGTCTTTTGCCGCGTGGATGACGATCGACTTCATGATGTGATCCCTTCTCAGACGACCGGTGTCAGCAAGGTCTGTCCGCCGAAATGGGCCGCGAGATTATCGCGAACGAGCTGACCCATGGCCTTGCGGGTCTCCACCGTGCCGCTGGCGTGGTGCGGTTGCAGCACGACGTTGGTAAGCTTCAGGAAGCGCTCGTCGATGGTTGGCTCGTTCCAGAACACGTCGAGCCCCGCACCCTTGATGGCACTGGATTCCAGGGCCGCGAGCAACGCGGTCTCGTCGATCGTGCTGCCGCGCGAAATATTTATGACGATACCGTCTGCTCCGAGCGCTGCCAGGATCGACGCATTAATCATGTGTTTTGTGCTTTCGCCGCCGGCGAGCGTTACGATCAGAAATTCGCTGTCGCGCGCCAGTTCGACCAGATCGCCGACAAAAGCATAAGGAAGATCGTCGCGCTTGCGGTTGTCGAAATAGGAAATCGTGCAGTCGAATGCAGCGGCGCGCTTCGCCACCGCCGCACCGACGCGGCCCATGCCGACAATGCCCAGCCTTTTTCCACAGACACGCGTGACCAGCCCCATATTGCCCTTGCGCCAGCTTCCATCGCGTACGTAGGCGTCGGCCTGCGGGATTTTTCGCGCCACGGCGAGCAGCAGCCCGATGCCGATATCGGCTACGTCCTCGGTCAGCACATCTGGTGTATTGGTGACACGAATGCCGTTCGCCCTGGCATAGGCAAGGTCGATGGCGTCGGTGCCCACGCCGTAGCAGGAAACGATCTCGAGCTGCGGCAGCTTTCCCATCAGCGCAGCACTTGCGCCAAGCTCGCCGCGCGTAGCGATGGCGCGGATCGCGCCGGCGTGGCTTGAGAGCAACGCGTCCTTGTCCTCGGACTGCCAAAGTTTGTGGACGCGATACTTCGCCTCAAGATCTGCCATGTCCCAATCCGGATAGGGACCTGTCATCAAAATGTCGGTCACGGCATCATCTCCTGTGCGAGTCCATTTTTCCCATTGACTATGTTATCGATAACATTCATGTCAATAGCGACTGGCGGCGGGGTGATGGAAATCGCGGCCGCTTCAGGAAAGCTTGCTCGGGAGGAGCGTTTGGGCAGTTCGTTGTTTGATTTGAACGGCATGCGGGCGCTGGTCACCGGCTCGGGGCAAGGGATCGGCCTGGCGCTGGCCGAGGGGTTGGCGCAGCACGGCGCCGAAATCGTGCTCAACGGACGCAGCGCCGAAAAAATGAAAACGGCTGCGGATTCACTGACAGCGAAGGGACACAAGGTCCATAGCGCCGTCTTCGACGTCACCGATCATGCTGCGGTGGCGAACGGCGTCGCGCAGATCGAGGCGACGATCGGCGCCATCGATGTCCTTATCAACAATGCCGGCATGCAGTTCCGAATGCCGCTCGAGGATTTCCCCGCTGACAAATGGGAGGAACTCTTGCGCACCAACATCTCCAGCGTGTTCTTCGTCGGGCAAGCGGTGGCGCGGCACATGATCCCGCGGCAGCGCGGCAAGATCGTCAATATCGCCTCGGTGCAAAGCGAACTGGCACGGACGAACATCGCGCCCTATACGGCCACGAAAGGCGCTGTGCGCAACCTGACGCGCGGCATGTGTGCCGATTGGGCGAAGCATGGCTTGCAGATCAATTCCATTGCGCCGGGTTACTTCAAGACGCCGCTCAACCAGGCGCTGGTCGACAATCCCGAGTTTTCAGCCTGGCTGACCAACCGAACACCGGCGGGTCGTTGGGGCGATGTCGGCGAACTGGTCGGCGCGGCGATCTTTCTAGCTGGACCGGCCTCATCCTTTGTCAATGGACACACGCTCTATGTCGATGGCGGCATCACAACCTGCCTCTAAGTCCTGGCCCATCGTTGTGATGGGTGTCAGCGGCTGCGGCAAGACCAGCATTGGCGTCGCTATCGCGGCTCGTCTAGGGCTTGCTTTTGTCGAAGGCGACGTGCTGCACCCGCGTGGCAATGTCGAAAAAATGTCGGCGGGCATTCCGCTTACCGACGAGGATCGTTGGCCTTGGCTGGACCTGTTGGGCGCAGCCTTGCGCCATGCACATCAAGAAGGACGTGGGCTCGTCGCGAGTTGCTCGGCGCTGAAGAAGTCCTATCGCGATCGCCTTCGCCATGGTGCTAGCGGGCCGGTGCTTTTCGTATTTTTGCACGGGTCACGTGCGGTGCTGCAAGCCAGGCTCGCCGAGCGCGGCGGCCACTTCTTTCCACCCGCTCTGCTTAACAGCCAGTTCGCCACACTGGAAAATCCAGGCGACGAACCGCTGGTGGTCACAGTGGACATCGAGGCGCCTGTCGACACGATTGCCGATAGAGTATTGCAGGGTCTGGGTGCACTTGGGGTCAGCCCTGTCAGCATCAAGGAAAAAGGCACGTTGAAATGACGCAACCAGCAAAAGTCGCCGTTGTCGGCGCCGGCATCATGGGGTCGGCGATCGCCACCCGTCTGATCGAGACTGGGCAAGCCGTGACGGTATTCGATCTGGACAAGGCCAAGGTCGCCGCGCTGACTGCAAAGGGTGCGGTTGCCGTCGCGTCTGTTGCCGAAGCAACGCGGACGAGCAGCTTCGTCATCCTCAGTCTGAACCATGCCGACATCGTGCGTTCCGTGGTGTTCGGCGATGCCGGTGTCGCGGCCGCTGCGTCGCCCGAAAAGCTGCTGATCGACATGTCTTCGATCGATCCCGTCGACACCGCGCAGATGGCCAGGAAGCTGTCTGCCGAGACCGGCATGAAATGGCTCGACTGCCCGCTTTCGGGCGGCGTTCCCGGCGCGCTGGCCGGCCGACTGACCGTCATGGCGGGCGGCGAGGCGGCTGACTTCGAACAAGCCCGCACGGTGATGCGGCATCTCTGCGCCAACTACACGCTGATGGGGCCGAGCGGGGCAGGGCAGACCACCAAGCTGATCAACCAGCTTTTCTGCGCAGTTCTGTTCCAGGCCGTCGCCGAAGCGGTGAAGCTTGCCGAAGCCGGCGGCGTCGATCCGAAGGCAATTCCGGCGGCACTCAAGGGCGGGCGGGCCGATTCCAGCATCATGCAGGAGTTCATGGCAAAATTCGCTGCCCGCGATTTTTCGCCGACCGGCCGCATCGACAACATGCTGAAGGACCTGGATTCGCTGCAATCCTTTGCCCTCAAAACCAAGACGCCGATGCCGATGACCGGGCAGGTGGTCGAGATCCATCGCCTGCTCTGCACCGCAGGACTGGGGCCAAGGGATTCGGCCGAAATGATGCGTCTGCTCGACGGCAAGACCAACTGATCCGTTGGCCATATTTTCTTTGATGCTTGACGCTTAGAAATGTTATCGATAACATAATTTTATCTCGGGAGGAACGCATTGTGACCGAGCAAAAACTGATCGAGTTCAAGTCAATTACCAAGGAGTTCGGCGGCACCCGCGCGCTCTCCGACGTGACGCTTGATCTGCACAAGGGCGAGATCCTGGCGCTGCTCGGCGAGAATGGCGCCGGCAAGTCGACGCTGATAAAGACGCTCGCCGGCATCTATCGGCCGGATGGCGGCCAAATCCTGTTTCGCGGCGAGCCCTACCATCATCGCCCGCCGCGGCCGAACCAGCGCCAGCCCGTCGCCTTCATTCACCAGGATCTCGGTCTCATCGAATGGATGACGGTCGGCGAGAATGTCGGCTTGGCCCAAGGCTTTTCGCTGCGATCCGGGCTGATCGACTGGCGATCGACCGAGGCGAGGGCGCATGAGGCGTTAAAGCTGGTCGGCTGTGACTTCGACCCGACGACACGCGTTCAAGATCTGACGCGCACCGAAAAATCGCTGGTCGCCATCGCTCGCGCCTTGGCTACCGAGGCCGATGTGCTGGTGCTCGACGAGCCGACGGCCAGTCTTCCCGCCGACGAGGTCGAGCGGCTGTTCGACGCCATCCGTCCGCTCAAGCAACGCGGCGTCGGCATGATCTATGTCTCGCATCGCCTGGATGAAATTTTCCGCATCGCCGATCGCGTCGCCGTGCTGCGCGACGGCAGGCTGGTCGGCCAGAAGAAGGTCGCCGATACGAAACCGGACGAACTGGTCGAGATGATCGTCGGCCGTCCGGTCAGCCAGGTTTTCAGCAAGGCAGAGACGCAGGCCGGCGAGACGATCTGCGCCGTGCGCGACCTTGTCTGCGCCGGTGCCGGCCCGGTGTCTTTCGACGTTCGCAAGGGTGAGTTGCTCGGCCTGGTCGGCCTGCGCGGCGCCGGGCAGGAACTGGTTGGCCGGGCGCTGTTTGGCTGCCAGGCCTTTTCCGGCACGGTGACGATCCGCGGGGCTGTGCCGGACCTGTCCAGCCCGATCGCGGCGATGTCGTCCGGCATCGGCCTGATCGCGCGTGACAGGACCGAAGAATCAATCGCTGGATCCTTGTCGATCCGTGAGAACAGTTTCCTCAATCCCGGCGCCGGCAAGCGCGGCCTGTTTTCCTTCCTCGCGCCTCATAAAGAGGCTGCGCTAGCGCAGGCGATCGGCAGTTCCGTCGGGCTGCGCCCCAACGACCCGAATCTGCCGATCGAAGCCCTTTCTGGCGGCAATCAGCAGAAGGTGGTCGTCGGGCGCTGGCTGCACACCGGGCGTACGTTGCTGATCGCCGAGGATCCGACGGCCGGCGTCGATGTCGGCGCCAAGGCTGAGGTCTACCGGCTGATCGGCCGCGCGCTTGAAGCCGGCCTCGCCGTCGTCGTGGTGTCGACCGATTTCGAGGAGATTGCCCACATCTGCCACCGCGCTTTGGTGTTTTCGCGAGGACAGATCGTTCGCGAACTCACCGGCAAAGACCTCACCACATCCGCCGTGATCACCGCGGCATCGGCTTCCGAAGCCGCCTGATCTTTCTGGGAGCGAACTCATGCAATCGATCGAATCCAGCGCCCTCGAACCGACCCGCGGCGAGATGGCTGATTTGTCCATGGGGCAGAAGGTCATCCGGCTGCTACCGGTCTACGGGCTGGTGATCCTGACGGTGTTGCTGATCCTTTTGTTCTCGATCCTGCTGCCGAACACGTTCCCGACGCTGCTTAACCTGCGCTCGATCATCTCCGACAAGGCGATTATTGCGCTGTTGTCGCTGGCGGCGATGATCCCGATGGCGTCGGGACGGATCGACCTCACCGTCGGCTACGGAATTGTGCTGTGGCACATCCTGGCCATCAGTCTGCAAACCATGTTCGGCATTCCGTGGCCGCTGGCAGTGATGATTGTGCTGGTTCTCGGCGCCGCGACCGGCTTCCTCAACGGCCTGCTGGTCGAAGTCGCCCGCATCGACTCTTTCATCGCCACGCTGGGCACCGGCACCGTGCTCTATTCCTTGGCGCTTTGGCACACTGGCGGCCGGCAGGTTGTCGGCGTTTTGCCCAACGGCTTCTACGCGCTCAACGGCACGATGGTGTTCGGGCTGCCGATCACCGGCCTCTACGTGCTTGGCATCGCCGTCGCACTGTGGATCATCCTCGAATATCTGCCGATCGGCCGCTACGTTTATGCCATCGGCGCCAACCCGAAGGCGGCTGCTCTCAATGGCATTCCGGTGCGCCGTTTCGTCATTGGGGCGTTCATCTCCTCGGGGTTCCTGACGGCGCTGACGGGCGTGCTTCTCGCCTCCAAGCTGCGTATTGGCCAGGCCAGCGTCGGATTGGAGTATCTCCTGCCGGGTCTGGTCGGTGCCTTTCTTGGCTCGACCACGATCAAACCCGGGCGTGTCAATGTCTGGGGCACGATGACCGGCGTCATCATCCTTGCGGTCGGCATTTCCGGCATTCAGCAGTTCGGCGGCTCGTTCTTCGTCGAGCCATTGTTCAATGGCGTGACGCTGCTCGTCGCCATAGGCATTGCCGGCTACGCCCAGCGCAAGCGCGGCGCGGCGCAAAGAGCCAGGACCAAGACCGTCGCGCAGCGCTCGAAGTGACGTCGGGCCTCGGGGACCTGGGATGAGCGACTACGAGATTCTCGACGATCGGTTCGGCAAGCTGATGATCGGGCATGCCAAGCTCGAACGGCTATGGACCGGTAGCCGTTGGGCGGAAGGACCGGTGTATGTCCCCGCCGCAAGGCATTTGCTGTGGTCGGACATCCCGAACGATCGGCTGCTGCGCTACGACGAAGGCGACGGCTCGGTAAGTGTCTTCGAAACGCACTGCAACAATCAGAACGGCCACACCCTCGACCGCGAAGGCCGCGTCGTTGCTTGCGAGCATGGCGGGCGCCGTGTCTCCCGGCTCGAGCATGACGGGCGTTGGAAGACGCTTGTCGAAACCGTTGCAGGCAAGCGGTTCAATTCACCCAATGACGTGGTGGTCAAATCCGACGGTACGATCTGGTTCACCGACCCGGTCTACGGCATCGAAAGCCACTACGAGGGCAAGATCGCCAGAGCGGAGATCGGCGGCTCCCATGTCTACCGGTTCGACGAGCTTTCGGGTGAGGTGAGCGCCGTTGTCACCGACATGGTGCAGCCGAACGGCCTGGCTTTTTCGCCCGACGAGACGATCCTCTATGTCTCGGAGAGCGGCGCCAGCCATGTGCCCGGCCTGCCGCGCGCGATCAAGGCCTATGACCTTGCCGTCGATGGCCGGTCGGCGCGTGCAGGCGGCATCTTCGCCGAGTGCGGGGCTGGCCTCTTCGATGGTTTTCGCGTCGGTCGCGACGGCAACATCTGGGCCTCCAGCGCCGACTCGGTGCGCGTCCATGCACCGGACGGAACCCTGATCGGCCGTATCCTGGTTCCCGAGCTCGTTTCCAATGTCTGTTTCGGCGGTCCCAAGCGCAACCGCCTCTACATCACCGCTCAGACATCCCTCTACGCCATCTACGTCAACGCACATCCGGCCGGTGTTGGTCCGGTGGCGGGCGACATCAGCCGGTGACATGTCGCCAACTCCAATCGAAAGCCGAGTTTGAAAGATCATGCAATTTCTAGAAACCAAGGGAGGTACCAACATGCAACGCAGAACATTCCTGAAATCATCCGTAGCCTTGATGGCCATGACAATCGCTGCTCCTGTCCTGTTCGCCGGCCAGGCACGGGCGGACGCCACAGCCGACGCCATGGCGGTCGTCCAGAAATATGCGCAGAAGGTCACGGCCTGGGATGGCCCGACCACCGGTCCGAAGGCGCAGCAAGGCAAGACGATCGTCGTGCTCGCCGGCGACCTCAAGAACGGCGGCATCCTGGGCGTCACCAACGGCGTCGAGGAAGCAGCCAAGGCGATCGGCTGGGAGGTCAAGGTGATTGACGGCGCCGGCTCGATCGGCGGCCGCACCGCTGCCTTCGGCCAAGCCATGGCGTTGAAGCCGAATGGCATCGTCATCAACGGTTTTGACGCGGTCGAGCAGGCGCCGGCGCTGGAACAGGCCAAGGCCGCAGGTATCCCGTTGGTCTCCTGGCATGCCGGACCGGTGATCGGGCCCGACGAGAAAAGCGGCGTGTTCGCCAACGTGTCGACGGATGCCATGCAAGTCTCCACGGCCGCGGCCGACTGGGCCTACGCCGATGCCAAGGGCAAGCCCGGCGTCGTTATCTTCACCGATTCGACCTACGCCATCGCCATCGCCAAGGCAGACAAGATGAAGGCGGAGATCGAGCGGCTGGGCGGCAAGGTGCTCGAATATGTCGACACGCCGATCGCCGAGACCTCCCAGCGCATGCCGCAGCTGACCACTTCGCTGCTGCAGAAGTACGGCGATACCTGGACGCATTCACTGGCGATCAACGACCTCTATTTCGACTTCATGGGACCCTCACTTGCCGCCGCCGGCAAAGCCGGTACCGACGCGCCGATCAATGTCGCCGCAGGCGACGGTTCGGAATCGGCCTATCAGCGCATTCGCGCCGGTCAGTTCCAGAAGGTGACCGTTGCCGAACCGCTCAACTTGCAGGGCTGGCAATTGGTCGACGAGCTGAACCGCGCCATCGCTGGCGAAAAATGGTCGGGCTATCTGTCGCCGCTGCATGTGGTGACGGCCGACAATGTCGAGTTCGACGGCGGGCCGAAGAACGCATTCGACCCCGGCAATGGCTACCGCGACGCATACAAGAAGATCTGGGGCAATTAGGAGCCCGGCGATGCGGGCGCAATACGCGATGCGCCCGCATCTCATTCGCACGACAAATCCACGAATTGCACCGCGACCTGCCCTTGCCGGCCGGCGGCCATCCCAAGCGCAGAAAATCAGGAAACCCTCGCCATGATCATTCGCTACGCCCTGTTCGAAGGCGAAATCCACCCCGGACGCGAGAGCGAATTCCGGCGCTTTGTCAGGGAAAGGCTAGTGCCGTTGTGGACGCAATTTCCTGGAGCCGAGGAGGTGCGCGTTCTGGATGGCACGGCACGGGATGAGGGCGCCCCCGTCTATGCCATGGCGCTCGCCATCCGTTATCCCGACATGGACGCCTGCAACAAGGCGCTGCAGTCCGACGTTCGCTTTCAGAGCCGCGATGTGACCGGAGAGCTGCTCAAGATGTTCACCGGCCGTGTGCATCACCATGTTTTCGAAGCGAACGAGTTTCCAACCGCTCGATTACGGCGACGGGACGAGGTTTCAGAAATTCGCGTTCGAGGGCCTGGGCGAGATTGACTTCATCGTGGTCGGGGCCCGGCGTGGATCGTGTCGCTCGAACAAGGGAGCGGCTTGCAGAGCTGAATCCGGAGTTCGTCAGACGGACGATCGCACAGCTCATGATCATGCCAGACTACGAGGAGATGACTGCTGATAGCCTTGCCATTACAACAGCCCTGCTCGAAGAGGTGCTGTCGCCAGCGACATCATCCTGACCAACACCGGCAGCCGGCTTCGAGCGGGACCTTTTAGAGCCCAGACGCCTTGGTGAGGTTGGTCCGCAAGATGGGAGTCTTTGAGCGACCCCGAGGGGAAGGTCGTTCGCGCAGGACGAATTCACGCCGATGACCCTTTCGAGACCTTGCGGAGCCGAATTCTCTTTTTGGAAGTCGGCATTAGCCGGAACCAGCATTCGCGCGGGCTTCTCCAAGCCGCCGATCAGCGGCAGGGAAGCGGCATGGCGCTAGCCTGCTTGGGCGTGGCGAACGTCCACACGGGGCGGTGCTGACGTCCCGACTTTGTGAAGCTGAAAGACTTCCGTCGCTTCGCCGCGCCCGCGCAACCTGTGCTTGCCCGCCGGGATCGTTTCGAACTTTTCGTCGAGCCGCGAAACAGTCTCGCCGGAAATCGCGATGGCGGTCGCGGCATCTGGTGCGAGCAACTTGCCGAGTTCCTGAAGCCGCTGGCTGATGTTCACGGTGTCGCCGACGATTGTGTAGTTCACGCGATCGGATGCGCCGATATTGCCGACGATGACGGAGCCCGTGTGGATGCCGATGCGGACGTGAAGCGGAGGCCGGCCTTTGCCAGCCGCTTCCAGATTGTCCTTGTCCAGCTCCTCGCGGATCGCCGCGGCGGCGCGGACGGCCGCGGCGGCATGGCCCTTCAGACGATCCGGCGCGCCGAAGAACGCCAGCATGCCGTCGCCCAGGAACTTGTCGACCGTACCGCCATGTGCATCGACCGCGCCACACAGGATCGCGAAGTGGTGGTTCAGCAGCCTGGCCGCGGCTGCGGCGTCCATCTGCTCCGACAGCGTGGTGAACCCGACGATGTCGGTAAACATGACGGTGACGACCGCTTCGCGCGGTTCGGCGATGCCGACCTCTCCGGTGCGCACCAGCTTGGCCACCAGCGAGCGCGGAATATAGGTCGAGAATGCACGCAGACCGATCAGCATGGCGTTGAAGGCCGAAGCCTGGTTGTCCAACTCCAGAACCCTGCTGCGCGGCAGCGGAGTCACGCCGTCGAGATCGAAATCGGCAACGCGCATGGCCTGGCCGGCGATCGCCTGGATCGGTCGCGACAGGCGCCTCCCAAGCAGGATCGCGACGATGACCGCCACGGCCATCGCCCCAACACCGAGCAGGGCCGATCCCAACACGCGCTCGATCTCCTTGCTGATCTGACTGGTCTCGAAATACGCGCCGAGCGTCCAGGGCTTGTCGCCATAGCCTGCGATCTTGCGGGTGATGGCGATGTAGGTGGCGTCGCCGCTCCACTCGGACGCATTGTCCACGCTGCGGTCGATCTCGGCGATTTCTATGTCGCGGGCGCGGCGCGTGTCGAAATCCCGCTCTACCTTCCGCGCGCTATAGGCGGCCAATACCGGATCGCCATACGTGGCCAGCGGCGTCAGCGGCAGGACGCCGTTCTTCAGAGCGTCGGGATCGGCCAGCCTTTGGTCGGCGAGCACGCGGTCTTCGCCATCGAGAATGAAGGCATGCGTGCCAAATCGCGATGATAGCTCCCGCGTGATATCGGACAGTTTCTGCAATTCGACCGCCGCGATCACCCAGGCCTGCGTCACGCCATCACGTGCCAGCGGCACTGAGACATGCGCGTACAGGCCGAACTCGTTGGCTACGAATGCCCCCCATTGCCTGCCGCCGACCCGTCTGCGTTGTTCGAGGGCGGCGCGGACTTGGGGCGACTTCTCGGGCTTGGCCGGAAAATGCTCGATGGCGCCCGTTGCAACGTTGTTTTCGACTGAGCGCGCGGCGCCGCGGCAGACCAGGTCGGGGGTGCAGATCAGCATCGCCTCGACCCCCGAGGCGGTAGCCAGAGCACCGGCAACGGCTGCAGACATCGCCTCGTCGTCGATCTGGAACTCGCCCTGGGCATACAGCTGCGCGATGCCGTCGACCGCGTTCTCGGCGTCCCCCATCTCTGCGCGCAGCGAGTCCTCCATCGCATCGATCAGGAGTGTCGACTGGGCGCCGAGCAAGTCGAACGTGTTGCGAAAATTGGCGCCGACCGACAACGCGAGCACGCCCCCGACCGACAGGAATACGAGGCTGCCAAAACTCAACGCCATGATGACCGCAATAGGGATGCGACGCCGCTTCTTTTCGGGGCGGGCCAGACGCACTGGTTGTGCGGACGTGCTCATGCAACAAGTGTCGCAATGCGCCACCGAATTGCAAGCCCCGTGACGGCTTTAAAGAGGGCGCGCCCCGAATGCACGAGCCTCGTTGCTTCCGTGCCCAGCGCATCACCCGAATGTCCACTTCGGAAGATGTTTCTCAATTTCTGTTCATGGCGCGCCCGTTCCGGTTCAGATCGATCGCAGCAATGTGAGGCTTCCACCCGACCGTTGCTCATCCATGGCAGCCGCAATGAACGGCTATTCACAAAGCGGACCTTTGGTGAGGACAGAAATTGCCGCTTGCCCCGATGCAGCCATGGAAGGAGAGTCCATGTCAGGATGCACATCAGATCAGGATGGTGCAGGGAGGCTCGGCGGACCCCGACACCTCGACTACGACTACACGGCGGTGCAATTGCGGTGCGACTACGATCCGCGCCACGCAAGCCTCCCAAGCCGCTGGCTATTGTCATTGCATTTTGGCTGGCGGCAGATCGAGCCATAGCAAATCCGCCTCCAGCTCGCGCCAGTGCTTGCTATGTGCGCGGCTTGATAATTGATGCTAATTCCAACGGAACCATAAACTGCCCCAACATACAATTTCGCTAAAATGCCCCGGAACCTATTGCTGCTCTGCGTCTTGACTCGCCGTCGGAGGGTGCATGCGTAACGCCACAGACGGGCTTTCTTTCGTTGAGTTCCAGTCGCCGACGCTGGTCGAGAATGCGCCCGAGGGCGGCGAATGGCTTCATGAGATCAAGTACGACGGCTACCGCACCGAACTGATCATTGAGGGCGGCAAAGCGAGAGCCTTCACGCGCCGTGGCTACGACTGGTCGCACCGATACCGACGAATTGTTCAAGCGGCGGCGGACTTGCCGGTGAAGGCGGCGATCATCGACGGGGAGGCTGTCGTTCTCGGCGACACTGGCCTGCCGGACTACCAAGCGTTGGAACGGGAGTTGGGCAGCCCAGACTCGCCGAGGCTCATCTTCTACGCATTCGACCTGCTGCACCTCAACGGGCGCGATCTGCGGCAGCAGCCGCTGGTAAGGCGTAAGGCAGCCCTAGAGAAGCTGCTGAAGAACTCAGCCCCGACATTGACCTACGCCGAACATCTGGAGTTGGGCGGCACGGACGTATTTGAACATGCCTGCCGTATGGGGTTGGAGGGCATCGTCTCCAAGCGCACCGATGCCACCTACCGCTCAGGGGTCCAGACCAGTTGGCTCAAGGTGAAGTGCATCAAGAGCGACACTTTCCCCATCGTGGCATTTGTCGAGAAGCTGGGCGCTCACCCGCGCCGCATCGCATCCCTCTACATCGGTCGCCGCGAGGGCGACCGACTGCTCTATGCCGGGAAGGCTCGCAGCGGCTACACCTTGAGCGCTGCGCACCTGGTTCGAGAGCGGCTCGACCCGCTGATCATCAGCAAGTCGCCTCTGTCAGAGCCCATCGTGAAGCCGAAGGCGACGTGGGTCAGGCCAGAGGTGCTGGCCGAGGTACAGTTCAGCGGCGTCACTGATCGCGGCGTGTTGCGCGAGGCAGTATTCAAGGGTCTGCGCGAAGACCTGGTCGCGATCCCGGCCAAGCCTCCGGCGCCATCAAAGCGACGTGGACCAGCCCAGGAACATGGCATTGCCAGGGAGAACATCCTGCAACTGCTGCCCGACGCGGTCTCGCCCTCCAAGGAAGAGCTTGCGCGCTACTGGCAGAGGGTTGCCGATTACGCACTCGTCCATCTCGGCCATCGACCGCTGAAGCTGGTCCGCCATGCTCTCGGGGCAACCTTCTACCACAAGGGCGCGCTGCCGAAGATCCCCGCAGCAGTGCATCAGTTGCGCGTTCAGAAGCGCGAGGGTGGCGAAGGTGTGCGCGTGTGGGTGGACGACCTTGCCGGCTTGCTGGGGCTGGTCGAGATGGATGCGGTAGAGCTGCATCCCTGGAACGCTGCTGTTGACGACATCGAACATGCCGACCGGGTCGTTCTGGACCTTGATCCGGGCGAGGGGGTCGAGTGGGACAAAGTGATCGAGACCGCGCTAACGCTCCGCGACATCATGGAAGCGGAAGGTCTGCAGAGCTGGCCGAAGGTGACGGGCGGCAAGGGAATTCACCTGATGGCCCCACTTGAGACGAAGATCACGCACGACAATGCCCGGCTCCTTGCCCGATCGTTCGCCAAGCGCCTCGCTGAAGCCCATCCTGATCGCTATCTGCTCTCCGCCGCGCCGGCAGCCCGAAAGGGCCGCATCTTCATCGACTACCTTCGCAATGGGCGCGGCAACACGGCGGTCGGCGCCTTCTCCCCACGAGCGCGACCCGGCTTCCCAATCGCCCGTCCCGTGACCTGGAGCCAGGTCGAGGCAGCCATCCGTCCAGATGCGTTCACCATTGACCGTCCGTTTAGGGCGGCTGCTAGAAAAGCAGCGTGAGCAATCTCGCAGCGCATTCTATTAGCAGTGGGCGAAGACGCCCGGCGATTCCGCCGAACATTCGATCATGTCAACTAATTGCCGGCCGGGTCGATCTCTATCCAGGCGGGCACATGATCACTCGGCTTTTCCCAGCCTCGCAGGTCAGCGTCCACGCCCGCGTCACGTAATCTGTTCGAAAGTGATGGGCTGACGAGGAGGTGGTCCATCCGCAGGCCGGAACTCCGATCATAACCGCCTCGGTAGGAGAAGTTCCAGTACGTGTAGATGCCTTTCTCCGGATGAATGCAGCGGACGGCATCCATCCAGCCATTGTCTAGCATTTCGGCGTAGGCCTGCCTGCTCTCCGGAAAGTAGACTGCGTCGCCCGTCCAACGTCTCGGCACCACCGCATCGATCGGCGTTGGCACGACGTTGTAGTCGCCGCACAGAACGCTTGTGATCCCCTCTTTGAGCAGTAGCTGGCCGTAGCTGATCAGACGGTCGAACCAGCGGAGCTTATAGTCGAATTTCGGGCCGGGCGCTGGATTGCCGTTGGGCAGGTAGATGCACCCCACGACGATCCCATCCACCTCTGCCTCGATATACCGGCTGTGAGTATCGTCAGGGTCACCCGGCAGGCCGCGTCGACGCTCCAGGGGCTCCTTTCCCCGTGCGAGTATAGCTACACCGTTGTAGGACTTTTGCCCGTGCCAGATCGCGCCATAACCGGCGTTCCTGACGGCTTCCGCGGGAAATTTCTCGTCCGAAGTCTTCAGTTCTTGAAGGCACACGATGTCATAGTCGGTCTGACCCAGCCACTTGATGAGCAAGGGCAGGCGACCGTTCACGCCGTTGACGTTAAAGGTTGCGATACGGGTCATCCGAAGTTCTCAACAACCCTCGGCGATTTGAGCATGGAAGGCTCAGATGTTATGCTTGCATCATGCCGCCAAAGGGAGGCCTTGTCAGTCGTCTTTCTAGAATGGCGGTCGAGCGGTTTCAGCGAGCCTTTCCGCGTGCCAGATGGCGCAATGAGCGCAGAAGCTGGTCGTCGGGAGCGTCGTAGGCGAAGTCGCGAGCGGTAGATGCGGCGCGCACAATCCGGCGTTAGGGCGGCCGCAACGCACGGACGGGTGGAGCTTGGGCAGGTCTACTGCTGATTGAGGGCGACCGCCTTGGGTCCAGTGGGTTTAAGTAATGCTGCGAAGGAATCCTATATGGCCGAGCCACAGCTCTCAATTCGTAGCGGCAAGGCGGGCGATCTTGCGAAGGGTTGAACCGAAGCACGGCTCGACCTTGTGGACCACATCGGCCATGGTCTTGTCCGACCGGACCCGCTGCTTGTGCTGGACGGCATCCTTGCCCAGCCCGGCAGTTCGGCCGACTTCGTCGCTCGTCGTGCGAAAGGCGTCGGCAATCGTGCGCGGAGCGAAGAAGCCATTGTCGGAGTACTGGACCAGTGCCATCTCACTGCCTAACCACAAAATGCCTCATAACCTGAGGAGATATAGCGTCAAAATGGGAGGTCTTTGAGAGAAGAAGCCGACAAGAGGAATAATAAGCCGTGGCCATGCGGTGTTTAGCTGGTCTATTCACCGCATAAATTGCGGCAAATGATCTTGCATATACGACGATTGAGGCCCATATTCGACGCAAAAAGTGCGGAGAATATGGCGACCTATATCTACGAGCTTGAAAACTGGCCGCAGTTCGAGTGGCGCGGCCAGGACCTTGCCGATCAACTGGCGACGGTGCGCCATCGGCAGGGCCGGCTGCTGGGGCGGATGGAGGCGCTAGGCTTCGAATTGCGTGCCGAGGCGATGCTTCAGACCCTAACGGAGGACGTTCTCAAATCCAGCGAAATTGAGGGTGAAATTCTCGACAAGGAACAGGTGCGGTCGTCCATCGCCCGCCGACTGGGCATGAATATTGGCGCACTGGCGCCGGTCGACCGCGATGTCGAGGGCGTGGTCGAGATGATGCTCGACGCAACTCAGAACTATCAGGCGCTACTTACGGATGAGCGGTTGTTCGCCTGGCATGCGGCCCTGTTTCCGACGGGTCGCAGCGGCATGACGAAGATCATCGTCGGTGCGTGGCGGCATGAAGCCTCTGGTCCGATGCAGGTCGTCTCAGGTCCGGCCCGGCTTGAGCTTGAAATGGCCTCGTTCATCGACTGGTTCAACGGTTACGCGCCGCTTGATCCCGTTCTGAAGGCGGGGGTCGCCCATCTATGGTTCGTCACCATCCATCCCTTCGAGGATGGCAACGGCCGTATCGCCCGCGCGATCGCCGACATGATGTTGGCGCGATCGGAGGGCAGCGCTCAGCGGTTCTATAGCATGTCCGCGCAAATCCGGGCGGAGCGGAAGGACTACTACGCGATCCTCGAACGGACGCAGAAGGGCAGTCTCGACATCACCCCTTGGCTGCAATGGTTTCTAAGCTGCCTCGACCGCGCCTTCAGCGGGGCCGAGGAGATTTTGGCCAATGTGCTGCGAAAGGCCCGTTTTTGGGAGGAGATGGTCCAACGACCTCTAAGCGAACGCCAGCGCAAAGTCGTCAATCGGCTCCTGGACGGCTTCGAAGGCAAGCTCACCTCCTCGAAATGGGCAGTGCTGACCAACACCTCACCTGACACGGCCTTGCGCGATATCAATGATCTCCTGGCGCAAGGGATACTCGTGAGAGATGAAGCCGGTGGGCGAAGCACGAGCTATTCGCTGGCAGGATTGGATGACGGGCCGGATCGCGCGCCTCGGCGACATCGTTGAAACAGGAGCGCGAGCCGACAGCGCGCGCCCAAAGCATGATTGGCCCGCTCGATTGGTTCGGAGAATGCGTCTATGCCGTTTGTCGCTCGGCACTGGTCCATCGGGTTCGGTCGCAAGCCGTTAGGGCCAGTCATTGACGAACTTTCCGCCTTGATAGCCGCCATTGAAGCCCCAGCGAGCGGTTTGATAGGCTGCAAAACCCCTGAATCGCGCTTTGGCTTTGCCTAGGCACCCAACGCCTTCTGGTTTCGCCATCCTGACAGCACCACAACCCGTACGGCAACCGACGCCGGGCCTGACATTTTATCTCCTATTTCTGCGCAGCCGCAACTCGCTGCAACATCGGTTTTGACATCAAGCCATCAGATGCCATCTTGCTAGCAGGCGAAATGAGCCTATACAATGGGTGCCAAGGAGTCCGATATGGCCGAGCCACAACTCTCAGTCCGCAGCGCCAAGGCGCGTGATCTTGCACACCGGCTTGCCCGTCGTGAAAACCGCTCGATTGCGGAGGTGGTCGAGCGCGCCCTCGAATCTTACGAGGTCCGCGAGGCCGGTCGTGAGCCTGCTTCTGCCTTCTACCCGCGGCTTTCAGCGCAATCCGGCACAGACATCGACCTTGAGGCGGTGATCCGTGAGAGTCGCCGGCCGAATCGAGGCGTCGAGCTTTGATCTTTGTCGATACGAACGTCGTTTCCGAAACGTTGAAAAAGACCCCAGACGAGGCGGTCATTGCCTGGCTGATCCGATACGATGCCGAACTCGCGCTTCCAACCGTGACGATTGCCGAGATCGCGTTCGGCATCCAGAAGATAAGACCGGATCAACGTGCCGAACGGCTGGAGCAAGGGTTGTCGGACTGGCGCCGGCGTTTCGCAGACCGCATCTTCGGTCTGACAGAAGAGGCTGCGCTGGTTTATGGGGAAATTATGGGTGCTGCTGCTCGCCAGGGACGCGGCATGTCGGCACCCGATGGCATGATCGCGGCGATCGCTCGAGTAAACGGGGGCCGCCTCGCCACGCGCAATCTGACTGACTTCGAGACGGCAGGACTCGTTCTGACATCTCCGTGGGAGTTCTGAAGCGTTTTCCTGTCGTCGCTTTTGTTCAAGCCCCATCTGCCTGTCAAAGCCGGGCTGAAAGGCCGTCAAAGCGCAGGCGAGCGATATCAGGTCAATTTGCATGTCGTCAAAATCCCCTGAAGGTCACTCGAAGCGCCTCAGCGGCAGCCTGACCGGGTACGGCAACCGACCTGCCTTTTCTTCGGGAAAACCATTAGGCTCGCTGGGCTTGCGAGACGGCGAGAGATGCCCGATCTGAAACAGATGCCGGATGTGAAACAATTGAAATTGCTCGGCGTCCTGGCAGCGACGGCGATCGGTCTATATGTCTGTTATCTGCTGGCGTGGCCTTTTTTGCCGGCATTGACCTGGGCGCTCGTCCTGGCAATTATTCTGTCTCCGGCTCACCGGTGGGTTGAGAGACGGGTCGGAAATCGAAACCTGGCAGCGCTGATATCGGTAAGCGTCGCGGCGATCGCCGTCGGCCTGCCGCTGGCGCTCGTCGCACAACAGCTCGTTCGCGAGGCGGTAAACGGAGCGACTTATCTGGAGGAGGTCATCCGCGGTTGGGACGCAGTCGGCTTCATGTCTGGCTATCCCACGCTTTCGGCCATTGCCCAATGGATCGAGAACCAATTCGATCCGGCCGGCTCAGTCGCCGCATTCGTGCAATGGCTGACGGGACAAAGCACATCGCTATTGCGTGGCTCCATCTATCAAGTCGCGATGTTCGGCCTGACATTTTATCTTCTGTTCTATTTTCTGCGCGACCGCCAACATGGCCTGCAAGCCGTCGCGGGCCTTTCGCCCCTGCGCGCTCCGGAGACAGCCTACATCTTGTCTCGCTTTGCGGAGACCGTCCATGCAACACTGCTCGGCACCGTGTTCGTCGCCGCCGTCCAGGGAACATTGGGTGGCCTGATGTTCTGGTGGCTCGGCCTGCCGACGCCAGTCTTTTGGGGCCTTGTCATGGGACTTCTTGCCATCGTGCCCGTGCTCGGGGCGTTTGTGATCTGGGTGCCCGCAGCGGTCTATCTCGCACTGGAGGGAGCTTGGGCCAGCGCAGCGATATTGACCGTCTGGGGCGGCGTCATCGTCGGCGGCATCGACAATCTGCTCTATCCGATGCTTGTCGGGAATCGGTTGCGCCTCCACACGGTGGTGGCCTTTATCGGCGCGGTCGGCGGCATCGTCTTGTTCGGAGCATCCGGCCTTGTCCTCGGACCTGCGGTGATCGCCATCACAATCAGCCTCATCGACGTGCTAAAGACTCGATTGACCGACCGGCCGACGCCGGCGCGCGCTGGTGAGCTACCGCATCAGTCCGTGACGGATTGATCAAGCACGAAAAGGGCGCTGGTCTTCGAGTGGTAGCGCGAAACCTGAACAACCTCTGGGCAGAGATCTCAACGAAGGCAAGCACATCAGCCAGGCTGCTGTATTGCGGCAAGCTTCCAGTCACCGCCGTTCTGCCGCGTAAAGGTCCACAGTTCGACCGTCTCCGTCGGCTGATCGGCCCCGCCCTCAACGACCTTGCCGCTGATGCGGTCGCGGGTCACGTCGCGAGACTCATAGCGCAAAGCAGCCGTCGCGTAGTCGCGATCACCCTCCCGCCAACTTTCCGCAATATCGGCCTCCAGCAGGCTGACGTCCGACACGTCGTTCCTGACGCCCTTTTTGGCATTGTCGGCAAGTTCCTCGGACAGATAGGACACCATCTCGGATGTCACCAACCGGCGCAATGCAGCATGATCTTCGCGCCCGAATGCCTCCTGAACTTCCGTCAGCCGTTGCTGGAACGTGTCGAGGTCGGTTTGGGTGAGTGTGATCTCATCGGAAGCATTGTCTTGGTTCGTTCCGCCATATCCTGACCCAATGCCTGGAATGGGGAACGCTGCGGTGTTGCTCGGGTCAGGCCGGGCTGCAGCGCCCAAAGGTCCCGGTGCCACGCGAGGCACCGGCCATAGCGGGTGCCGGGTTTTGCGCCGCCTGCGAGCGGAAAAAGCGGATCGCCAGCATGATCGCGCCGCCGAACAGCAGTACTTGGAGCAAAAGACCCAACATGCCGGCCAAGCCGCCGAACCCATGACCCAGAAGAACGCCGATCAAACCGCCGAGAAGCAGCCCACGTATCATCGATCCGCCGAGGCCGTTGAAGAAGCCCGGGCGCTGGAATGCCTGCGGCTGACGGGCCGCATTGTTCGTGGCCGCATTGGGCGTCATCGAGCGCTCGACCGGTGCGGCCGGTTGCGGCGCAACTCTGGTCGGCGGGACCGGCTGGAAAGTGCGCATGCCGCGACTGCCGAAGCTGCCGCCACGGCGCGCATCGGCGTGATCCACAGCGACCATGGAAAATGCCAGGAACAACCCCACAAACAAAACTGCCAACCGTCCCCAACGCGAAATCAGCATAGGCAAGTCCTCAAGTGACACTCTTTCCGCTCATATGGGGTGCGTCGATCGAAATAGCAGTGAATCGTCCGTCGAGATATTTTCGGGCGGCATGGTCGGCCGCCCGCCGGTGTTCACGACGAGAATGTCTGCCCTACCCAAGCGCGATGATCGCTGTTCGACCACGCAGGCTCCCGCACCCGGCCGACCGGCATCGGTCGCGTCAACAGCATCGCTCATGCAAGCCTCTGGTCATCGATGTCCCCGGTGATGATGCCGAGGTCTCCCGGCGAAGACTCGATTGACTTACAGCTTTCCTATGTACTATCAACATATCTGGAAAACCTGCCATACAGGTTTGCCCACTCCTGAACGGGAGATTGCGTGAGCACGGCCGTATCCGCAAAACATTCCGACGCAGCGAGCCTGGTCAGCAATACGATCGGCGAGATCACGCGCCATATCCGCGCGCATGAGCTCGGGCCCGGCGACCGGCTGCCCAGCGAGGCCGCGCTTTCGAGACAATTGAGCGTCTCGCGTACCGTGGTTCGCGAGGCCTTCAGCTCGCTCGCCGCCATGCGGCTTATCGACCTGAGGGCGGGCAGACGGGCTACCGTCGCCGAGCTGGATTATGGCGCGATGTCACTGGTGATCGAGCATGGCGTCCACACCGAGCAGATCACGGTGCAGCAAATCTATGACGTGCGCCGCACGATTGAGACCCGCACCGCCATGCTGGCGGCCTTGCGCAGAACAGCCGACGAAGTGGAAAGGATCAGGACGCACGCGCTCGCCATGCTCGAGAATTTCCAGCGGCCGGAACAGGTCATGGAGCACGATCTCGCCTTTCACCTCGAAATCGCCAAGGCTGCGAAGAATCCGGTTTTCAGCCTCATCGTCGGCGCGTTCGAGCGCGTATCGCGCCAGACCTGGCCGATCGGCTGGCGGACCCGCCCTTCGGATGCCGAGCAGTTGGCGATGATCCAGATCCATATCGACCTCGCCGAAGCAATCGAGACCGGTGATCCCCAGTCGGCGCGTGACCTGATGGCGAGGCATTTTGACGAGAGCGTCAAGGCCCTGCTGGCGGCCGGCATCGCCTGAGGAGCAGGGGCGCAATGAAGATCACGAAACTGGAAACGCTGCGGCTCAAGGAGCGGCCGAACCTTCTGTGGGTCCTGGTTCACACGGACGAAGGCCTCGTCGGACTCGGCGAGACCTTTTTCATGGCTGAAACGGTCGAGACCTATCTGCACGAATATGTCGCGCCGTGCGTGATCGGGCGCGACCCCTTGCAGATCGACCTGCTTGCCGCCGACCTCGTCGGCTATCTCGGTTTCCGATCGACGGGCGCGGAAGTCAGGGGCAATTCCGCTTTCGACATCGCGCTTTGGGATCTGTTCGGAAAGGCGACGGGTCAGCCGATCGCACAACTCCTCGGCGGGTTCACCAGGCACGAGATCAGGACCTACAACACCTGTGCCGGAACCGAATACATCAAGAAGGCCACCGGGCAGACGACGGCCAACTACGGGCTCGATAAGCCTGGCGACGCCTATGATGATCTGAACGGCTTCCTTCACCGCGCCGACGAACTGGCGCATTCGTTGTTGGAGGAAGGCATCACGGCCATGAAGATCTGGCCCTTCGACATGGCCGCCGAGAAAACGCGCGGCCAGTATATATCGCAGCCCGACTTGAATTCCGCGCTGGCGCCGTTCGAGAAAATCCGCAATGCGGTCGGCGACAAGATGGACATCATGGTTGAATTCCATTCAATGTGGCAGCTGCTGCCGGCCATGCAGATCGCTCGCGAGCTTGCCCCCCACAAGACCTTCTGGCACGAAGATCCAATCAGGATGGACAGCCTGTCCAGCCTGAAACGCTATGCCGAGGCTTCGCTGGCGCCGATATCGGCTTCGGAAACGCTCGGTTCCCGGTGGGCCTTCCGCGACCTTCTCGAAACCGGAGCGGCCGGTGTCATCATGCTTGATATCAGCTGGTGCGGCGGGCTCTCGGAGGCGCGCAAGATCGCTGCCATGGCTGAAGCATGGCACCTGCCGGTCGCGCCACACGACTGCACAGGTCCAGTGGTGCTCGGCGCATCGACCCACCTGTCGCTGAATGCGCCGAACGCGCTTGTCCAGGAGAGTGTCAGGGCCTTTTACAAGACCTGGTACCGCGACCTTGTGACCGCTTTGCCGCAGGTGAAGAACGGCATGATCACCGTGCCTCCCGGACCGGGCCTCGGCATGGAACTGAACCCGGAGATCGATCGCGCCTTCACGGCGCTTCGACGGGTGAGCGAGGCATCTACTCTCTGAAAATGAACCTGAAGCAGCTTTCTACGGAGGAGGAGAACCATGAAGAAGCTACTTATCTCGGCAGCCTTGGCAGCAGTACTGGCTGGAGGCTCGGCAATCGGCTCACGCGCACAGGAGCCGATGAACATCGTCTTCACGCATCATTCGTCGGCGTCGAACCCGTTCTGGCAGGCGGTGAAGAAGGGCTTTGACGACGCCTGCGCCAAGATCCAGGCCAATTGCCAGATGGTCTTCACGCAGACCGAAGGTTCGATCGAGCAACAGTCGGCCAACATGCAGGCGGCACTCGCGGCAAAACCGGACGCGCTGATCACCTCGATCGTCGACAACAATGCCTTCGACCAGATCATCGCCGACGCCCGCGCTGCCGGCGTCACGGTCATCGCGTCCAACGTCGACGACACCGAGGGTGCAGCCGGCAATGCCCGCCAGGCCTTCATCGGCCAGGGCTTCATTCCCGCCGGTTACGAACTCGGCAAGAAGATGTCCGAGTTCTTCCCCAAGGAAGGCAAGATCAGGGCGCTCGTCGGCGTCTCCGCGCCCGGTCAGAACTGGTCGGAACAGCGCGCTGCCGGCGTCATGAAGTTCCTTGAGGAATACAAGGCGGCGAATGCCGGACGCGAAGTGGTCATTGAACGGCTCGACACCGGCACAGATGGCGCCGTCGTCGCCGATCGTGTTGGCGCCTATCTGTCTGCCCACCCGGACACCACGGTGTATTTCGACACCGGCCTTTGGCATGCCTACGTGGCCCAGGTCCTGATCGATCGCGGCATCGAGCCGGGCAAGGTGCTGATGGGCGGCTTCGACATCGTCTCGGAAGTCCTGCAACAGATGGAAGCGGGTTACATCCAGGTTCAGGTCGACCAGCAGCCCTACATGCAGGGCTTCATGCCGGTGATGGAAGCCTATCTCGCCAAGAACGTCGGTCTGCTGCCAGCAGACATCGACACCGGCAAGGGCATCATCGTCAAGGAAGACGTGCCGAAGCTCAAGGAACTGGCCGCACAAGGCGTGCGGTAGGCGCGAAGCCAGCGTCCTCTCCTCGTTCTTTACGCGGAGGGGGCAAGGGGAGGGCCAGGCAGCACGGCTTTGGGCGTCGGCTCCGTCCCATCCTCCAACGGCATCTCCCATGTCAGGGGCGGTAGCCGACAAACTGCCGCCATCCCCTTGCCGATGCGACAAGCCAGCGCAAACAATCCCAAGCCGGAGCGAATGATGAAGCGCTTGATGAAGATTTATCTGGAGAAGCCTGAGCTTGCGGCGGTCGTGTTCCTGCTCCTCCTTCTCCTCGTCTTTCAGATTCGCTCGAACGGCGTATTTCTGAACACACAGAACGTGCGCGGAATCCTTGGGCTGCTGCCTGAAATGGGGCTGGTCGCGATCGGCGTGACCCTGCTGATGATATGCGGCGAGTTTGATCTTTCGGTAGGCTCGGTATTTGCGCTGACCCCGATGACCATGGCGGTGATGCTGGCGGCAGGCGTGCCGTTCGCGCCGGCCTTTGCCGCCGGGCTCGCGATCGCCGCCCTGATTGGCTTCTTCAACGGGTTCATAACGATTCGTTTCGCGATACCGAGCTTCATCACCACGCTTGGCATGCTGTTCATCGCGCGTTCGCTGACGGTGGTAATCTCCGGTGGCTTCCCTCCTGTCATCCCGGCCAACGCTCTGCCGAAATGGCTGTTTACGATCTATGTGGGGCCGGGCGACCTCTTTCGCATGTCGTTCTTCTGGTTTCTCGCCGTGGCAATCCTGGTGACGGTGCTTCTGTCGCGCACGAATTTCGGCAACTGGGTGCGCGCCACCGGCGGCTTTCTGCCCGCCGCGCAATCGATGGGCATCCCGACGGCCCGGGTGAAGGTCGCCTGCTTCATGATCTGTTCGGTGCTCGCCGGCTTTGCCGGCACCATTCAGGTGATGCGGCTTGGCGCGCCGCTGCCTTCGATCGGCGAGGGGCTGGAGTTGCAAGCCGTGTCGGCTGCCGTCATCGGTGGCGCCTCGCTGACTGGCGGCATTGGCACTATCTTCGGCGGCATCATCGGGGCTGCCCTGATCCGCGTCATCGACAACGGACTGGTGCTGAGCCAGGTTGACGCCAACTGGTTCAAGATGGCAATCGGCTTCCTGACTATCTTCGCGGTCGTCGTGAACGCCTGGCTTCGAAAGCGGGGCAGGGCAATGAAGGTGGAGACCTGATCATGGCGGCACCCATCATCGCGATCAAGGGGCTCCAGAAATGGTATTCCGGCGTCCACGCCTTGAAGAACGTCACTCTGGACATTTATCCAGACGAGGCGCTGGGCCTTGTCGGCGATAACGGCGCCGGCAAATCGACGCTGATCAACATCCTGTCAGGCACCCAAAAGCCCGATGGCGGCGAGATCAGGATCGAAGGTGAACCGGTCCGCTTCTCGAACCCGCGCGACGCCATGGATCGCGGTATCGAGACGATCTACCAGTACAATTCGATGGTCCCGACCATGACCATCGCACGCAACGTTTTCATCGGACGCGAACCGGTGAAGGGCTCGGTTTTCGGCATCGGCATCCTGGACCAGAAGCGCATGCGTGACGAAAGCGTCAAAGCGATCGCCGACGTCGATCTGCATCTGAGGTCGCCCGACGCGCTGGTCGGCGAACTGTCGGGCGGCCAGCGCCAAGGCGTGGCGATCGCCCGGGCCATGCACTTCAAGTCGAAAGTCATGATCCTCGACGAGCCGACCAATCATCTCTCGGTCAAGGAGACGCGAAAGGTGATCGGCTTCGTTCGCGCCCTCAAGGCCCAGAACATCACCAGCGTCTTCATCAGCCACAACATGCATCATGTTTTCGAATGCTGTGACCGGGTCGTGGCGATGGCGCGCGGCGAGATCGTTCTCGACAAGCGGATCGGCGAGACTTCGATCGAGGAAATCCACGAGGTTCTGTGACGCGAAGAAGCGGTCACTGGCGAGCCGTTCGGCTGGTAGAGGTCAGTCTGCGCTACGGCTTTTCCGCAAGGATCGCCTCGGCGGTTTTCTCGTCGGTGATCAGCACATCGACGACTCCCAGACGCAACACGGCGCGCAGCACCGGAACCTTGTCGAGGCCGCCGGAGGGCAGGATCACAGTGTCGACGTCGCGCAGATGTTCGGGGGCGAGGCCGATGACACGGCTGTTTAGCGGGTGATCGACGAGTTGTCCGTCGGCGCCGATCCAGTGACCGCAGATATCGCCGACGGCTCCGGCTTTTTGGAGCGATCTGAGATCATTGTCTCCTACCAGTCCGATCCGAAAGATGGTGGCGTCTTTGTGCACCGCGCCCACCGAAACGAAAGCGGCGTCAACGTCGCGGGCGTGGGTGAAGGCGTCTTCCAGAATGGACTGGCGCATAAGCAGATCGCGCGTGGCCTCCGTATCCGTGAACACCGGTGCCGCGATGTAGTAGCATTCCGCGTCGAAGAGCGCCGCGAGCCGCGAGGCGATTTCATAGATGTTGATCGCCGATCCACGCGTGAGCCCGCCAAGCAGGGAAACGACCGACATGCCTTTGACGGGGCGCACGGTCACTGAGCGCAGACTAAGCTGGAGCGTGCGTCCCCATCCCACGCCCACCGATATCCCGTCACGGATTCTATGCGACAGGGCTTCACCGGCAGCGGCTGCGATCACCTGTGGCACCAGGGTAGGATCGGGCGGTGTCGGAACCACGATTGGGTCGGAAACGCCATAGGCGTCCCGCAGCCGGTGCTCCAGCTCGATGCAGTTCGCCACCTTGGAATTGATGCGAATCTGAACGATCCCGCGCTGACGGGCATGCGCCAGCATCCGGTTGACGCGAAGGCGGGTCAGGCCAAGAGACTTGGCGATTTGCGCCTGCGTCAGGTCACCGACATAAGCAAGCCAGGCGGCGCGCACGAGCAGCCCTTCCTCGCGATCGGCCGTGACGGAACTCGTTACGGCTTGGCGGCCGTCGCGTTTCTTTCGCGCTGGTTTCTCCATCAGATCATCCTGTCCACTCCGCGGCAGCGGGTCCAGACCGGCTCGGCGGAGCCATGTGCTCATCGATATGAGGCATCAATCGAGTTTCCCGGCTCCGCTAGCCTCGATGATAGCGGTCGAAGGACAAAACCAGCGGAGCATCATGGCAAATTGCGTCGATGATGGCGCTCGTCAGCGGCAGGCGATCGTGGGGAAGTACACCCCGGGCCATCATATTCTTCAAAGTCGGACCAAGGTCCAGCGCCAGTTGCGCGCCCTCGACCGTGTCTGAACTCATATGTTCGCGCTTCGCCACGGAATAGGGCAGGCCGCGGCCGAGCAGGCGCCCCATGCGACCGTTACGGCCCGCCTGGCAGGTCACGTAAAGATCGCCGGAGCCGGCCAGCCCCAGCACTGTTTCGACCTTTCCACCCAGGGCTTCGACCAGAATCGCCATCTCGGCGAGGGACTGCGAGAATAGCGACGAGGCAAGATTGTGCATCAGTGCGCCATTGGGCGCCTTGCCGTCGCGCTCGAGCAGCCCGACGGGAGCTCCAACGGCGAGTGTGTAGAAATTCTTGAAAGCGGCGCAGATCTCGACGCCGACGAGATCGGATGACGATCGCGCATGATAGAAAGGCGCGCGCAGAATGCGGGACGCCGCGGCCACCTGGTCGGGATCATGCCCGGCCACGATCACTGAGGTGTCGCGCTGCGCCGCCAGTTCGCCGGCAATGCACGGTCCGCCGACGGCCATCACCGGGACCGACAAGCCAGTGCGTTGCTCGATCTCGCGGGCAAGCAGATGTGGCAGGATTTCCACGCCTTCGTCGCTTGCCGCAAGCCCTTTCGTAATCATCAGTATCGGCACGGGCGACTTGATGCTTTCTGCAATGCGGTCGATCGCCCAAGGAATGCCGGCCGACGAGACGCCGAGTACAAGCAGATCGGGTCCATCGTTCATCGCCGCCCCGAATTCGGTCCAGGAACAGGCGGTTACCACATCAGGCAGATTGATGTTGAGGCGTGGGTGATGACTTGTGCTGGCCACGGAGCCGACGATCTCCTCATCGAGATGGGTCCCGACAAGAGTGATGCGGTTACCAGCGTGAGCGGCCGGAAGCGTCATGGCAGAGCCCATGACGCCGGCGCCGAGGATAACGATCCGCGCCATTCAGCTTCTTCCCTTGTCCAGCCGCTCGCCGCTGCCTTCGTCGAACAGGTGGATTCGCTCAGGCGCCGGCTCCACATGGATCACAGCTCCAGGAGAGACCTCCATGCGGTCATGCAGCACCGAGCAGATCGCGGTGTTGCCCATGCTGGCAAAGATGTGGATTTCGGGGCCAGTCGGCTCGACAACCGTAATCCTCGCTGGAATGCCGCGCCCGTCGGCCACTGGTCGAAGATGTTCGGGGCGAATGCCGTAGATCACCTTTTGGCCGGGCCGGACCGCAGCCCCTGGCGGGAGCGGGAGGGATAGCTCGTCGGTCCGCACCACCCAGGCGTCGCGCTCGGAAGCCACCTCGCCATGGAACATGTTCATTGCGGGCGAGCCGATGAAGGAGGCGACGAAGAGGTTTGCCGGGCGATCGTAGACATCGAGCGGGCGCCCGATCTGCTCGATATGGCCGTCGCGCATAATGACGATGACATCGGCCATGGTCATGGCCTCGATCTGGTCATGCGTGACATAGACGGTGGTGGTCTTCAGCCGCTGGTGGAGCTCCTTGATTTCGGTGCGCATCTGCACCCGCAGCTTGGCATCGAGATTGGACAGCGGTTCGTCGAACAGGAACACAGTTGGGTCCCGCACGATGGCGCGACCCATGGCGACGCGCTGCCGCTGGCCGCCCGAAAGCTGGCGGGGATACCGTTCCAGATAGGGTGTCAGGTTGAGGATCGATGCCGCCCACCCGACCTTCTGTTTGATTTCTTCGTTGGGGCGCTTCTTCAACTGCATGGAAAAGGCCATGTTGTCGAAGACGGTCATGTGCGCGTAAAGCGCGTAATTCTGGAAGACCATCGCGATATTGCGGTCTTTGGGATGGAGCATGTTGACGACCCTGTCACCTATGGCGATCTCACCGGACGTGATGGGCTCGAGACCGGCTATCATGCGCAACAGAGTGGACTTGCCGCAGCCGGACGGCCCCAGCAGAACGACGAACTGGCCATCCTCGATCGAGAGATCGAGTCCGTCGATAATCGAGAGGGCGCCATAGTCCTTCTTTATGTTGCTGATGGTGACAGACGCCATAAATTGCTACCCTTCGATTGCCCTTGCCGGTTGGATCTCATTTTCGCCATGCGAGCGATTGGCGATCGGATGCGCTCTCACCATTCGCTCTCCAGAAACTCTTCCAAGAGTCCCGCATCGGCGGCCAGGTTGACAAAGGACCATCGGCCGCGGATTTCTCGCGAATAGCGAATGGCGTCGTGCCAAAGCGCGCGCGGCAGCTCTAGTTCCGCGCCGGTGACCGGCCCTCCCGCAGCCTTGAGTGCTGCCTCCATGCGGGCGACCGGCATTGCCATGGGCCGAACCTCCTGGCGCAGCGCCGGCCAGATTTCCGCAAGCCTGCGGTTGAAGATTTCCGACTGGCTGGCGTCGAGTGCCGTCTTCTTCATCTCGGCAATGCAAAGTGGTCCAAGCTGCGCGCCATAGCGGGCCAGCATCGCCGCTTCGTCGATGGCGGTCGGCTTCACCTGCGGCGGCTCTTTCATGTCCAGCAGCCGCGCTTGCAGACGCGCCATGACCAGCGAGGCAACCCCGACCTGCTGGCCGTGCGTGGTGCCGGGATGACGCTCTCCCGCGAACATGTCGACCCAATGGGAAATCTGGTGCTCTCCCATGGACCCGGGATGGGAAACGCCGGCAAAGCACACGCCCATCGAGCACAGCGTCAAGACGCGCTGGAGATGCCCGACAGCGGTGACGTCATGCCTGGCAAGGCCAGGCGCATGGGCCAGCATCGGCTCCTCATCGCCCGCCTGCAGCAGGTAGGGCACCTCGGAATAGTAAGTGTCGAACAGCCGATGCGAAGCCCACCAGTCGATCTGGGCCGTGGAGCGGCAGAGGCTGTCGCCAAGCCCGGCGGCGCTGAGCCAGGCGGGCGCTGCGGCCGACACGCCAAGGTCCAGGAAGATGCCCCGGGGCGCGTGTGAAGGCAGCGAGATCTTGAGCCCGGAGGCCAAGGTCACCGACGCTGTCGAGGCGCCGTAGCCATTCATCGAGGCGGCCGTGCCGAAGACGGCATAGGGTCGCTCGTCGAGGAAGGTTGCATGCTTGCAGCTGTCATTGAGGACGCCCGACCCGACGGCCACGACCCCTTCGGCGTGACGTGTCTTCTCCCTGACCATCTGGATCGTCGCCTCATCACAGTCGAGGCCGTCAGGCAGCACGATTTCGTCGATGTCGGCGATGGCACGCAGCGCCTTCGCGACGCGCCTGCCCATCACATCGACGGTGTTGATATCGGAGACCACGGCGATGCGGCTGCCTAGCTTCAGCGGCGCAACGAGATCCGCCTCGCGGCCTTCCGTCGTCTCCAGCAATTCGATGGTCTGGAACGGCAGGACCGCGGCCGCGCCTGTCTTGGGATCTGTCCAGCGTCCAGCGACAACGTCCTCGATCAACGCGCTCCAGTTGGTCGCTTCAGCCATGATCGGCCTCCATGAAGGCCGCGAGGCGTTGGTTCCAGGCTGCAAGCGTTGGCCAAAGATCAGCATGGATCGCAAGAAGTTCGGCGTAGAGCGCGGCCCGTTTCGTGTCCGGTTCGAAGGTTTTGGCCGGCTCGCTGGCCATTGCGAGCGACGCTTCGGCGATCGTGGAAAACCAGCCCACCCCCTTTGCCGCCGCCATCGCCGCGCCTAGCGAGGAGGCTTCGACGGTCGTCGAACGCTTTATTGGACGATCGAGTGCATCCGCCAGAATCTGCATCCACAGGTCGGACTTCGCTCCTCCGCCGATGGCTATGAACTGGTCGATGGTCTGGGCGGCAGCCGCAGCCGCCCGCTGACTTGTCGCGGCCTGATGCAGCGCTATGCCTTCGAGCACGGCGCGATAGATGTCGCCGCGGCGGCTCGAGCCCGAAAGCCCGGCAATCACACCACGGGCCGCACTATCCCAGTGCGGGTCCATGACGCCCTGCCAGTAGGGCAGGAGCATTATGCCGCCTGCGCCGATCGGGCTGGCAGCGGCTTCGGTCTCGAGCGCCTCCAGCGCATCGCTTGCGCCATGCAGATCGACGCCAAGCATTTCGCGCGCCATCCAGTCGACAAGAAAAGTGCCGGCGCGAAGGCACGTCTCGTAGATGTAGCCATTATCGGCGACCGCCGTTTCGGTGCGGAAGGCCTGGTCGTGGACGTAGTCCGTGCCGAAGCTGCCGGAGACGACCGCCGTGCCGAGGTTGATGTAAGCGCATCGCGGCTGCAACACACCAGCGCCCGTGCCGGCGCATTGACCGTCGCCGCCGCCGGCGACGATCGGCGTGCCCTCGCGCAGGCCCGTCGAAATGGCCGCTTGCGACGTCAGTTGGCCCAGAACGGTGCCGGGCCGCGCCAGATCCGGCATCATGCGCCGGGCGACGCCCGCTGCCTCCAGTATATCGTTCGACCAGTCCATAGCCCGCATATCGAGTATGCCCATCGGGTCGGCGGATGCGGTGGACGTCACCCACCGGCCGCTCAAGCGAAAGACCAGATAGCCGTGGACTTCGGCCATCCGCTCCACGCGGGCAAAAATCTCGGGCTCTTGCTCGCGGAACCAGATCATGCGGTAAAGGCAAGGAATGACGTCCAGCGGCTTGCCGGATATTGCGTGGACGCGTGCCGCGCCGAAACTCTCGCCGAAGCGGCGTGCTTTGCCACGGGCGCGCTCATCGAGCCAGAGCGTCGCCGGCCCGACCGCTTCGCCTTGCTCGTCGAAAAGTCCGAAGCTCTCGCGCTGGTTGGCAATCGCGAGGGCGGCAATGCGTGCCGGCGAAACCGTTGACGTCACGGCGCGCAGCGCTGCGACCGTCGAGGTCCACCACTCGGCCGGATCCTGCTCGAAATAGCCCGAACGCGGGTTGGACATTGCAAGCGGTGCACGACCTTCGGCCACGGCCAGACCATTGCGGTCCCAGGCGATCGCCTTGGTTGCCGAGGTCGAGGAATCAATGCCGATGACGAGATCAGGAACCATTGCCGCCACGTTGCCAAACGGCGAGGGCGGCCGAAGCCGCCTTCGCCCAAATCACCGACCAGCCGCTAAAGACCGGCGTCCTTGACTTTGCCGTCGACAATGCCGGCAATGGCATCGAGGCACGCCTTGGCATCGCCGCCATAGTCTTGGCCCGTAAGCAACTTGCCGAGCTCAACCGGAATGTCGTTGTTCGACAGATCCGCCCAGATCGGCATGTCCGGCTCAGATCCCATCTGATTGTCGATCGTGTATTTGATCGCGTCGAAATGGCGTGTCGTTCCGGGGCCGACAACAGCCTTCGCCTTGACCCGAGGATCTGTAAAAGAGGAATTGCGCATCGGCGAGGCGCCGCCGCCGAGCGTCGATACCCGCGCCATGACATCCTTCGAGCAGACCCACTGCATGAACAGCCATGCCGCTTCCTTGTTCTTGGAATATTGCGACAGCGAGATCGTCGAGCCGCCCTGGTGGCCGACGGCCGGGATTTCGTTGAAGCCGCAATCGGCAGCGGCGCGACGACCAGGAACTTCCTTGGGCGCGGGCAGGGCCTCGAACAGGCCTTTGACCTTGGAATCCTTGGCATCGAAGCCGGGGAAATCCTCGCCCCAGGTGATTGCCATGGCGGCTTGTCCCTGTGTCAGGGCCTGTCCTTGGCCGTCCCAGGTCCAAGTCGTCGCCGACGGCGGCGAGTTCTTGACCAGCTCCTGATAGAATTTGAGCCCGGCCACGCCGCGCTCGTCATTGCCGACAAACTTCTTGTCCTTGTTGAAGACAGAACCGCCATGGCCCCACAATGCGAAGGTCCAGTCGCATTCCAGCGAATAGTGGCCGGACTTCGCCTGGCACGCGGTGCCGAAGATGCCGTTGCTCTTTTCTGCCTCTGTAAGCGCCTGGACGGCCTTGAGGTAGGCGTCGAGGTCTGTCGGCAGGGCAATGTTGTGTTTGTCGAAAAGATCCTTGCGGTACATCAGGATGAAGATCGGAATATCGAATGGAATTCCGCACTGTTTGCCGTTGTACATGGCGATGCCGTCGACCAGCGGCTTGGAGAAATCGTCCCAGTCGAAGTTCGGCATCGCCAGTTCTTTGTTCTGGTCGTAATACTCGCGCGGATCGACGACATCCTGGGCAAATGTCGCCATCCAGGACTGGTCGAGATAGTAGACGTCATAGGTGCCAAGCTGGCCCTGTACGTCTTGCGTCGCCTTGGCGAGAACCTGCTCCAGCGGCACGATCTCGACTTCCACCTCAATGCCGGTTGCCTTGGTGAATTCACCCGCGACAAGCTGGTTGGCAACAATCGTTGGCGGCGTCGCTTCCGACGTGTAGCGGATTTTGGTGCCGGCATATGGTTTGCCGACGTCGGCCAGCCACTTCAGCATATCGGCGTCCTGGGCGCGGGCTTCTTCAACCCCGAGGCCCAGCATCCCCCGACTGGTGCGGCCACCACCTAGCATGGCCGATCCGAAGGCGGAAAAGCCGACACCGGCGAGCGCCATCTTCCTCATGAAGTCGCGTTTGGTTATCCGGCGCGCCGTAAAGTCATTGCAGGTATCGGCTACGAATGTCTTCTTGTCGTGTTCACTGAAGCTCATGATCGTTCCTCCATTGCGTTTTTGTCGTCGTTCTTCTCGTCAGCGCCTCACTCCTTCAGCGATCCGAGGGTGAGGCCGCGGACCAGATGCCGTTGAACCAGCAGGATAAAGATGAAGCTGGGTATGATCGCGGACGTGCCGAGCGCTGTGATGTAGCCCCACTCGGTCGCGGTCGAGGTGACAAAGGTCGAGATCTTCACCGGCACAGTGCGGATCGACGTTGTCAGGAACAGTGAGAGCAGGAACTCGGTCCACGAAAAGATGAAACACAGCACGGCCGTCGCAGCGATGCCGCCCTTGACCATGGGAAGGACCACGCGTCGGAACGTCTGCCAGCGCGTCGCGCCGTCAATAAGCGCCGCCTCATCAACCTCGCGCGGAACATCGTCGAAGAACGACTTCAAAAGCAGAACCGCCAGCGGCAGGTTGATCAAACTGTGAACGAGGACGAGGCCCGTATAGGTATCGCGCAAGCCGAGATCGCGGAACATGAAAACGATTGGAATGACGATCGCGATTGGCGGCATGAAGCGCTGCGAAAGAATCCAGAACAGGAAGGACTGCTGGCCGCTGAACTGCATTCGCGACAGGCAATAGGCGGCCAGGGTGGCCAGCAGCAGCGTCAGCGCCGTAGATCCGACGGCTATGATGGCGCTGTCGAGCAACGACTGGCGGGAATCGTATGAACTGGCGCCACCCTTGATCACCCCGGCCGCCTCGCCGCCCTGTTCCATGCCGATGTCGACGCGTGAGACGCCAAGCAACGTCACGCGGTAATTGTCCGGCGTCGGTGTGAAACCGACGTAGACCGGTCCGCTGCGGTCGAAGATCGCCGAATAGGGTTTGATAGACGACAGCGCCCACCACGCGATGGGGAACATGAAGATCGCCACCACCAGAACGGCGAGCACGTCGCGGGCGATCGTTTGGGCGCGCGACGACTCCATCAGAACCTCACCTTGAACAGCCTGACGAAGAGATTCGACACGACGATCAAGACGACGAGCACGATCAGCGACAGGGTCGCGGCATAGGGGAAGTCTCCGGTGAAGTAGATACGGCCAGCGTAGAACGAAAGCGTCTCGGTGGCCGTGCCTGGCCCGCCGGCGGTGATGATGTAGACGTAGTCGTAGATGCGAAAGAGATCGACGCCGCGGATCAGCACCGCGACCGCTATCACCTTGCGCAGCATCGGCAATGTGAGCCGCAAGAACGTCTGGATGCCGTTGGCACCGTCGATCGCGGCTGCCTCGAAAGGTTCCTTCGGCAGCGCCCTGAGCCCTGCCAGGATGATGAGCACCATGAACGGCGTCCATTGCCATATGTCCGCCAGCAGGATCGCCGCCAATGCGGTTCCGGGCTGCGTCAGGATCGGCTGTGCCGGCGAGATCAGGTCGAGGGCATAGAGGTAGAACGACAGGACGCCGAAAGAGCCGTCCTGCATCAGCAGGAACATCATTCCGGTCACCGCAGGCGGCACCACCAGCGGCAGTGTCATCAGCGCCCGCAGCACGCCGTAACCTTTGCGATCGGTGTCAAGCAGAAGCGCGATGAGGATGCCGAGCGCAAGCTGAACCGCAAGCGCGACGAAGGTGTAGATCAGCGTGGTTTCCAGCGAATGCCACATACGCGCATCCGAGAAGGCGCGCGTCCATTGGTGGAGCCCGGCGAAGTCGAGCTGACGGGAAACGACATTGCGTTTGTGAAGCGACAGCCAGACCGAATAGGCGAGGGGATAGATGCCGAAAACGAGAAGCATCACCGTGATCGGCGCGAGCCAGGGGAAAGGATGCTCGGCCGTCATGAACCGGGGAAGGGCCCATCTGGGCGCTTCGCGGGTCACGGTCACCGTGCTCACGCGCAAATCTCCGCTCGGTCACACAGACGCATCGGCCTTCTCCCTATCGGCCAGATTGTGCCAACTTGAACTTTTGTAAGTTTGTTGTGCCTTTTGTTAAGAACGTGTCGGACGGCCGCCGATTTGTCAAGTGTCGGTTCAGTCAGGCTCAAGGGATTTGCTCGTGGTCCCAGAGGATGCGTGATCGCCGAGTATGGAGTTGTTTTGGAGGAAACGCCGCCGGCAAATGCCGTGCACCAGCCTCAAACGCGCTCAGGGCCGCCGCCAATTTTGGCTGCAACATCCTTGGCCCTCGAACTGCGCAATTAGCGCTAAGATGCGATAAACTGCGCAGTTACAATAAGACCCTTTTCGTTACGAATTTACAAATGCTTAACCCTGATGCCGTTTCGAGCTTAGTTGTCCGCGGACAACTCACAGGGAATGCAGGAGAACACCTCAGACAGAGCAGTGGTTGTCCGCGGACAACCAAATGGCGCCAGGTGGAACGATGAAGGATCGATTGCTATGATGGCGCCGAAGTCCACCGCCGGCCTCCGGACACCCCATCTCATTACGCGGCTTCCAGTCCGACGGCCGGCTGCAGCATTGTGAGATACTCGGCAGCGGCCTGCGCCTTCGCAGCGGCCGTGATGATGGCTCTCTTGTCACTCTTAAGGACGGCGAGCCAGCTCGCCAGATAGGCGGCTGTGTTGTCGCGTGGATCATGCGCCACGCCCAGGTCGGCACACAGGAACGATGCCGCGAGCTCCGCAACAAGCTCCTCCACGGCGTAGCCTTCACTGCCGAACCTGCCCGTCAGATCGCGGTCCAGGCGATGCTTTGCGCCGGACCAATGCGAAACCTCGTCTAGCAAAGTCGAGTAAAGGTGAACCTCGCTGTCGAAACGCCCGCGGTCAGGCATGAGGATGTCGTTGATGCTGGGCCGGTAGCAAGCTTTGGCACCACCGTAGCTGACGCTTGCGCCGATGTTCTGGACGAAGCTCTCGAGGGCCTCGATGTGCGGAGCCGGATTGCCGAGAGCTCCTCGGCGGGGCTGAAGAAGCGATCCGGTATGTTCTCGATCTGCTCAATATTGAAGACGGTGTAGCCCTTCAGATATGGAATCGCGCGGTCTTCGTCATCGTCGTGATGCTTCGGCGTGAACGTGCCATATTTGACGACGAGGGTGCCTTTTTCGCCCTTTCGGGCTTGACCACCGAAGTCCTGCGCCTGCCGGTAGGTCATCCAGGTGTTTTCCTCGCAGCCTGAGCCGAACTCAACGTGGGCGGAACCTGAATGTTGCAAAGTGAGGATCGGCATGGCTGGATACGGTGACGATGCAGGCTCCACGGCCTATGCGACGGCAGGCAGCTATACCTGCCAGCAGGCACGATCGCAGCGGCGCGCCACGCGGCAGCGCCTATATTGACGGCCCCTACGGCATGCTTCCCCAGCGTGCCCACGGGGGCTTGGCACAGCCACGGGCTTGGCCTCCACCGTGTACGGCGCGACGCTCGCTAGCGATCTGACCCTGCAGCGGGTGATCGATGCCTCGTATCAGCCCGCGTACCTCGAACTGGTCAATCCGGGCTCGCTGCGAGCGCTATGTCACCGATTCGGACGGCATCGTCCATGTGCCGTCGACCCGTTCAGACCGACGCGGACAATTTGCCCATCATTGCTGAACTTGTAGGTCCCAATTCGCCCTTGCGGGCCACCGACGCGGTAAAGAGCTTGATATCAAACATTCTTTTTGGTTCAGACTCGTGGGACATTCAGACTCGTGGGACATGACCCACACGACGCGCTACCGTGTGTCTCGCCATCACGCCACCGCCATCCGACTTTGAGAAAGATCAGGTAGACCGGTCGAAACGGCCCGATTTGCGAAGCTTCGCAAGCAAGCTCTCTGCCGCGCCGTGATAGTTGGCAGAGGCCTGCTCGGCCATCGGCAGCGAACTCCACACGGTTAATTCGGCCACCAGAAAGTCGTTGTCTGCGTCCACCGGCGCGGATCTAAGTTGTCCGTTTTTATCCATCATGATTGCTACCACGGTGTCGTTTGCGCCGTACCCAATCGCCGCCATCCTCTGAATGCGAGAATCGCCGTCCACGCGAACGTCGAACAAGACAGATCCGCCAGTTTTCTCCGCGATGTCATCCACTCGGTCGGAAAACGCCCGATTCATACCGCCTGTATTGGCAAGTGATTGCTCCAACAAAACCAGTTCAACGTACTCCGCCTTCATGCCGTGACTATGGGCGCACAGGCCCAATCGGCAATCCTACCCGGATCTTTTCACACAGGAATCCCAATGACATCCTCCAACGCGCCGCGGCGTGCGCGGCGACAATCAAGGTGAGACCGAACCAAGCACGAGACAGATGATATTGGTGATGATTGCGATTTCGACGCTGTTCCAGGTGGCTGCGATCAAGCGGTCGTTCTGCCACAACGAAGCGTACCACTCCGTCGTCCCTGATTGTCCTGACCCACAAGCTCCTCCCCAGGAAGAAACTAAGCCTTGAGCGGGCGCGTGGGCGGCTGCAGCGTCCGCAGACGACCCTCCGATCTCTTTCCGCTTCCTCGCAGGAGCGCCAGCTCCATGTTCGGCGTTTGCGCCGATTGCTGAGGGACGGAGACAAGGAACGCGACTGCCTCTCCGCTCGTTGACCGTCTCGACCCGAGTTGCCGTCATGCCCTCCACCTCCATACGCAAAACGGGGTCTGATCCGGAAAGAAGAATCCTCTCGGTCTGGTTTGTAGCCAGCGCCAAGGCATACCGAGTTTGACAGCGTTCCGCCGGAGACCTTTGCCGCGTTCCGGGCCGCATCCGCCAGGGTCGCTATTTCGACGACGCATCGGCAACAACTTCCGGTACCACCTTGTTGCTGCCGGTAGCGACCGGGGGACGACCTGACATTTCGGTGCCGAGTTCGTCCTTTACGCTCCAACCGTCGGTTTGTGGACGCATGGAAGCTCTGGAATACCAGTGGCCCTGATCGCGCATCGCGCGGAAATTTGCGGCTGTTGCGATGCTCCGCCAAGCGGCCGGATGTTCAGCGTCAGACCGCAGTCCGTGCAGGTGGAATCTATCTTGACCAGACGTTCTCTGGCCTCGGCCAGTCGACGTTGTGCAGACCTAATCCTGTCGCACAGCGCGATGTTAATGCCGACGCCGCAGTCTTTGTCCAGCATTTCGGTCGCACGCTGGAGAGACAGCTCCGCTCGTTTCACGCGCTGCCTGGCTTTAGGCAGCTCGATGTTCAAAAGATCGACCATCATTCAAGATCCGAGGGGCCCCTTCGATTGTTAACCGGACCCGGTCGCATTGGTTCCAGTGGGAATCTGCACAGGGATTGGACGCGAGGATTCGTAAGCCTTGGATTGCCGACCAACTGCGGCCACAAAATCTTGCCATCGATTGCGTGCGGCGGCGCTGGCCAGCGGCAGCTCACTAACGGCGCCTCATCGGGCCAAGGTGATCGCCCGAGTACGAGTTTGGAGCCAAGTCGGGTTAAGCAGCCGTGTCGAGCGGCGCCGCCGGCGTCTACGACTAAGCCAGCTTGCCGATGCTAGGTCGGCTTGGCAAAAAACTCCGGCAGGGTATGGACGGTATATTACTCGACCCTAATTAAGCGCCATGTTCCGCTTGCTGCTTAGCTTCGTCTCGTTGTTATTTTCCACCACGCTTCTTTATGCGCAAGAGTGGCAGCCCTTCGGCATTAAGCAGTTTGGCTTTGTATTCGATGCGCCCCCCGGCTTTGTTTTAACTCAGCGTTCCGACCAGGGAGCAGCTTTTCAGGGCAAAAACGAGGCCTTTCTTGCTGTTTGGGGCGCAAGGCTCGGAAAGGCCAGTTTCCGCGCCGAAATAGAGCATCGAATTGTCGAGGATGAAAAGGCGGGCTGGAAAGTGACCTATCGGCGCGTTAAGCCGACGTGGGCCAGTTATTCCGGTATCAGGGACGGGCAAATCCGCTACGTACGCGTCATTGCCGTCTGCAATGACGGTGCGGCGCTCTTTATAATGAACTACAGCAGATCCGAAAAAATCGCCTACGATCCCGTCGTCGTGCGAATGGTGCGATCGCTACGGGCGGAAGGCTGCTAAAGCCTGAGACTTTCAGAAATATGTGTGGACGTTGATCGCGTTGGCCTGCAGCGAAGACTGAGATTTAACGGCAACAGCGGTTCTCGGTCGCCCCGTTCCACCGCCGCACCGCCAACGTGAGGGAATCTGCCGTTTCCGTGGCTCCGCAACGGCGAAACCGAACCAGGCTGGGCGCCTATCCCTCACCGCGACCGCGGCGCAGCCGAGGAGATGGGGATGTTACGGTCCTCTGTTTAGGGCCGATGGTCAAAAAGTTTACCAGCTCCCGACCGGAAGCTGGTCGCAGAGGAAGTCCTTCTCTAAATTCCATAGCAATCCTTTGGTTCGCACCTCCAGTGCACCCCGTGATAAGGGAGTTGCGGCGCAGACTTGAGGCAGATGAAAATGTCGAAGAGCAGGCCTGGGCCGTCAGTGAGCGGCGGGTCTCGGACTCAATGCCTGACGACGCGCCCGTGATCTCGCAATCCCGCGCTTAGGACGTCGGGACCGCTGATGCCACAACAACAAGCAGAGCCGCAGTCGCGACAAACGACGTCGAGGCGAGCAGCAGTCCAATCAGGGTTACGAGACCGTCGCATTCCATCAATGCGACGGCCAAGACTACCAGTGAGAGCACCGGCAGGATATTGCCGAAGGGAATCAGCAGGGCGATAACGACAGCGAGCAGGAAGATCGGAACGCCGAGCGGGTCTGCACCGTCGGGCCCGTCAGGATCTGCAGCCGACCGGTGCGCACCACTTTCTCCACCCGGCTGATCATCGGCACCGAATGACGGACCATAAGACCGAACGCCACAGGCGAAAACTGGCGCTCTCTGATGATGGCGGGCAACCAGACCCTCCGGCTGCCCGCGACGATCTGGAGCGGGACCAGCGCGAGCCCGCTGCCGAACACCGTGCCGAACGGCCCCGGGATCGGCGTCAACGCTGGGATGGCTCGGACATCTCACCCACGCAGCCGGTCCTCACGCATCCTCGCCGGCTCTGTTCAGAGCCCGGACAAGGGCTGGGCATTGCGGGTCCTGGCTATCCAGAAGCTCCGCCGCGCGGTACGGCCAATCGCTATATTGATGGCGGTGGACCGCCGCCCAGCCGTAGTCGCCGGCGGCGCGCTCGATGAGTGGCGGGTCCTGAGACGTCAGGCAGTTCTGAGACTGGCGAACGATCTCCACGGAAGCTTCGCGCGCTCTCCGACCAACTCAAGGAGGCCAGTGGTGACAGCTTCCAATCGAAATATATCGACATGCAGACCCAGGCGCATAAGGAAGCGGTGGCGCTGTTTTCCGCTTACGCAAATTCCGGCGACGATCCGGCTGAAATGAAGGAGTTGCCAAAAAGACGCTGCCAGTGCTGCAGATGCACGAACGTCACGTCAAGGATCTCGCTGCCGCGCATCAATGGCGACGACCGCCAGCGGCTTCGCAAACGGAAACGTCCGGCATGAAGGGAGCGGCTGTCGTCGGGACCCGGGAACAAAGTACCGAGAGTGCCGTTATTCACCTGGCTTATTCCCGAGAGGATCCAACGGGAGGCGGCATTCGCGAGGCGCCAAGGGCAGTAGAGCTGGGTTTCGGCACCGTCCCGATTGCCGCTGTCACAGGCTGAATCGATTTCCGGCCAGGACAGGTTACCATGCGCTACGGCGAGATATTTGCAAACGCAACGGCACTCTTGTTGGTGACGCTGATGATTGGCGGCGTCTTCGTCCTGTTTGGAGAGCCGCTGTGGCCGCGGCACTACGCGAGAATGGTGCTGGTCACGGATATCGATGCCATGACCACCGCGTCAGTCCGAACAAGCTGCCTGCCCAGTCCCTGCCTGCCCGACACCATCGAACATACCGTGCTCACTCCTCGCCCCGAGGACGGACCTTGATTTGCGATTTGCAGACGCTGGAGCTGGGTACGGAAAAGCCCGCCGCCCGAGCTGCGCGGCGGGCTTTTTTGGTGAATCAACCCACGGTAGACCGTCTGGCCACGACTAGGTCAGGATAATCACGATCTTGTAGGTATTCGGGTCGACGATGACGATCCGGCCGTCAGCGAGCACGAAATACTCGTAATTTTCATAAGCCGGAACGATCTTGACGATGCGCGCCGGCAGACGATGCAGCCGGACCTTCTTTCGCGGAACCTCGACGCCGACGGAGATGTCGAAATCGACATTGGAAACGGGTTGGACGTTCGTTTCCTTGATGACCTGAGTGATCTCTGTCTTCTGCTCAACGGTCACATTGCTGATGGAAGCGGTCGAACTCTGGTCCTGCGTCCGCGTCGAGGCATTGCCTTGGGTCTGCTCGGTGGTCGTGGTCCCGGCCTTGCCCTGAGCCTGCTCGTCGGTCTTCATCTTGGTGCTGCCCGTGGCCTGTTGTTCAGTCGTGGCGCCAGCCTTGCCCTGAGCTTGCTCGGTGGTTGTGGTGGTTCCAGCCTTGCCCTGAGCCTGCTGATTGGGCTTTATCTTGGAGCTGCCCTGAGCCTGCTCGGTGGTGGTGGTTCCAGCCTTGCCCTGGGCTTGCTCCTCGGTCTTCATCTTCGTGTTGCCCGTGGCCTGCTGGTCAGTGGTGGCGCCAGCCTTGCCTTGGGCTTGCTGATCGGTCTTCAGTTTCGGTTTGCCTTGGGCTTGCTGGTCAGTCGTAGCGCCAGCATTGCCCTGTGCCTGCTCGCCGGTCTTCAGCTTCGGTTTGCCCTGCGCCTGTTGATCAGTGGTGGCGCCGGCCTTGCCCTGAGCCTGCTCGCCCATCTTGGCGCCGTTCTGGCAATTGGCAGTGCCGGCTGCACAATTGGCGCCGGACTGGTCGTCGGTCGACTGCTGCGTCTGGGCAAGTGCGGCCCCGCAGCTGACGCTGATTGCTAACATGCTGGTGATCAGAACGCCTTTCATGAGAGATCTCCTTGGAAAATGCTTCCCTTCACCCCGCAAAACTGCGGCTAAAAAAGTTTGTTCCAAACTAATGGAGCGAAACGGCAAGCGATCCGATCGGCGGAACTAGCTCCACCCGATAGCGTTACCGGCCTAGTCACCCCGCTGCGAACGGCATGACGCAGCGCAGCGCAGAGGTGGCTCACGACGAAAGGAGACAATCATGAGAATGCATCTTTCCACAGCCGCGGCTGGGTTTTTGCTGCTTGCGGGTATTGGCGCCGCTGCCGCCCAGGATGTGGTCATCGAACCGCAGCAGGAGACGATCGTACGCGAGTATGTGAAAAAGCAGCCTCTGGCGTCCGTCCAGCTCCCCGGCGTGGAGCTCAATGTCGGCTCGACCCTGCCCGATACCGTCGAGCTTCATGAAGTCCCCAACGTCAAATACCGCTACGTCGTCGTCGACAACCAGACCGTCCTGGTCGATCCAGGCACACGCAGGATCGTGAAGGTCATCGAGTGAACAAGCGCGTCGCTTTGAAGGGACATGCGGCGACGTTGAGCGACAATGAAGTACCGCACCGACACCGTGGCTACTGGCCATCGTGGCAAGGACCACGATGCGCATGACAAGGCCCAGGGTAACCAAAGCCCCGCTCCGGCGTTGGGGCGAGGGCGGGGGACGCTTTGGCCGGAGCGGGGTTAGGCTAGGTGGTCACCCCGTGGCAAGCAAAGGCGACCCCAGTTGAGATTAGCGGATTTTGTGGCGCTTTCAATATTTCAATATCCGTGACTGAGTGCCTATCGCCTCAGCGGCGCTGGTAAGGAATCGGGCTTCTCGCAAGAGCGAGTCCCAGTTGAGGTTGCCCAATAGGTTGATGAGATCGCGCGCCTGTTCGACGGTGATCCCCGTTTCTTTGACCAGCCGCAGAATGACCAGGTCGTGCATCGGCGGTGGATTGGCGACTTCGCCGGCATCGCAGAACCTTCCAGCGGCAGCCCAAATCATCGGGACGAGGTAGAGCGTCTGCATTAATGGGCAAGAAGGCCATTCTACAAGCGGACGTTTGTACCTGCTGAACTCAACCGGCTGAGTAATCAACATCAGGCTTAGGCTGCGGTGCATGAGCACGCGGTAGCTGCGCAAGCTTCGCTATACCAGCGCACTCGGTCGTGCGCATTGGCACGCTGGCATGTGCATCGGTGGCGGCAACCGGCAGGGTGGGTGGTTTCAGAGATTGAGTGCCGAAAAGGTCAGGAATAAATCGGGAGCGACTGTTCCCGCGTTGTCCTCGACACGCTTGCCCTCCGCATCCGTCCCTTTGATCTCGGTAGTCCACGCCTCGGTTGGCGCCGATTGCTGGCGGATTTGATATAAGCCTATTTGGGCCGGCGTGCGGCAGCGATGGCCTGCAACAGATTGATGCTGTTCACGTCGGGTTCGCTGGATGCGGCAACGGCAAGTGCGGTGGCTTCGGCTGTTTTCGCGACGTCGTCGCTGCTGATCGTTCCACGCTTTTCCAGCAGATTTACGAGTTCGACAACGAGAAGAAAGGCGTTCACGCCATATCGTTCGGCTCTGAGCTCGAACTCGCCTCGAGCCAATTTCTCCGCGTCTCCTTCAGCCCGTTTGTCCACGTTGGCGTCCTCTCCTATGGCTAGAAGCTATTAACGCTTAGCACGAATGGTTTAATCCTTCGAACTGGCCACAACCTTCGCCAATTGCCGGGCATAGTGTCGCCGGTGGCAGGGGCATGGGTTCAGCCAAGGATGAGACCAACCAACAGAACGGTAATAATAAAGGACAACACGACGGCAAGTAGCCCGCATGCTTCCAAAGTGTTGGTTTGCCAAGCTTTCGTCCGGCGCCTCCGGTTTGAATTGCCGTTTCGCGAAACAAACTTCATCGGGCACCAGATCGGACGCGGAGCCGGCTTGAACCTGGCAAAGCGCTCCTCTTCATCAGCCCGGAAGGCATCTCCGCGAAACTCCGGAGCACCGTATGCGCGGCGCCGGCCTGCCTTTCATCGACGCGGGCCATCACCAGTACGACACCTTCTGCGATCTTCGGCTTGCGCGGCTTCTGGGCAAAATTGGCGAAAGTTCCGAGAAGCACGCCGGCAAAGCCGCCCCAAGCCGCACCGACCAGAGCCATGCCGGTCATCCCCGCGGGATCAACGTCTTGAGCTCCAAAAGCGCTGAAGCCGGCCAACAGACCAGCCGTCGCGCCAAGTGCGGCACCAGCGACGGCACCTCGCCAGAGAGCGCTCATCTCATCGTCGTAATATCCAGCAACGCTGATCGGTTCATCATTGTCGTTGTAAGATCCGACCACGCTGATTTGCCGGCGGCGAATCCCGGCAGCCTGAAGCCTGGCCACGGCACGTGCTGCCTGGGCATGGGAATTGAACAGTCTGCTGATTGTTTGCATTTACGCCCAGGCCCGACGCCCGTTCGGAGCGTCGGGCCTCTCCTCCCTGGCTTGAACTCTTCCGCCCGGACGCATCTTCGTCGCGCCAAAGCTCACCACAACGTGAGCCAGCCGGCTACGTTCCTCAGCCGGGGCTTCGGTCCAATCCTGGAGTATCTTGCTTGGGACCTAAGTCTGACCTGCTTGAGTGCAACGGGCAGTGAGGCCACGCCGAGAGGGAGCCGTTGCCGAATCGAAGAGGTCGAGGAGAGGCTAAGGCCTATCGCAGACCCAAAAAGCTCAAAATGGCGATTATGATCACGATCGCGCCGACCAGCCAGATAATGTTGTTCATCATTGCACTCCTTCGCCTCCGGGCGGGGCGCACGCCGGGGCGAAGCCCGCCACGCAAGTGGAACATTAGATGCGGCTAAAGGTTCCTCGCGGGCCTCGCTGTCGAAAGAGCCACCGCACCAGTCGGCACGGCGGGCGACGCAAAGTTTCACCCCGGTGGGGGCAGAAGACGGCGTTGCGTCCAAGGCTCAGCTGATGCTTCGGGACCAGTCATCTACCTGGCGCTCTGCCTCTTCCTTGGCGATGCCATATCGCTCCTGGATACGTCCCAAAAGCCGGTCCCGGTTGCCCTCGATGCGATCAAGATCGTCGTCGGTGAGGTCACCCCACTGCTCCTTCGCCTTGCCTTTGAACTGCGTCCATTTTCCCTTGATTTGATCCCAGTTCATGTGTTCCTCCTTGCTTGCGCGCCAGCTCGCGTTGTTGAAAGCCACCTTTCAGGAGAAACCGCTCAGGCGATAGGCTCGGTTGATGCCAACAAAAACTGGGTTGCCAATGCCCTTGCTACAAGCCCGGAAGGCTACGCAACGCATCGAGGAGATCAGGAGGACAGCCCGGGGGCTTTGGAACTCGCCTTAATCCGGCAAAAGGATCTGAAGCTTTACGTCCGCGGGCCGGGCTTCGACTGCGCGGTTGAAGGCGTTGATGGAATCTTCGAAGGGGAAGGTCGCCGAAATGAGTGGCTTTAGGTCGACCCGGCCCGACCCCATCAGCGCGATTGCCCGCTCATATTGGTGGGCATATCGGAATACCGTTTCGATGCGAACTTCCTTGGTCGAGGCGGTGGCGACATCGAATGCGATCGGCGCCACCGGCAGGCCGACCACCACTACCGCGCCACCGGGCCGCGGCAGATCGAGCAGGGTCTCCCATGCCTTGGACGAGCCCGAGCATTCAAACACCACGTCGGCGCCCCAGCCATCGGTCAGGCGCTTTACCTCCGCCGCCAGGTTCCTGTCGCGGACGTTGATCGGGATCACGCCTTGATAGCCGCCGGCGATGTCGAGCTTGGGTTGGGCGAGATCTGCAACAACGGCGCGGGCGCAGCCGCCGGCGAGCGCCGCGATCGCCACCATCGTGCCGATTGGCCCTGCGCCAATCACCACCGCCGTGTCGCCCGGCGCGATCTTTGCTTTGGCAGCCGCCTGCATGCCGACAGCGAAGGGCTCCACCATGGCGCCTTCGGCGAAGCTGACATTGTCGGGCAGTTTGAAAGTGTAGTTGGCGGGGTGGACGACATAGGGCGTCAGCACGCCGTGGATCGGCGGCGTTGCCCAGAACCTGACCGCTGGATCGATGTTGTAGAGGCCGAGCCGGCTCGCCCGCGAATTGGGATCGGGGATACCCGGCTCCATGCAGACGCGGTCGCCGACCTTCAGATGCTCGACGCCTTCCCCCGTTTCGGAGACGGTGCCGGTGGCTTCATGGCCCAAGACCATCGGCGCTTCGACCACGAATGGGCCGATGCGGCCATGCGTATAGTAGTGCACGTCGGAGCCGCAAATGCCCACCGTATGGATCTTGATGCGAACTTCGCCCGGGCCGACGGTCTGTGGCAGATCGATGTCACGCAGCTTGAGTTCGTGCTGGCGTTCGAGGACAAGGGCGCGCACGTTCGACATCGACGTAGTCTCCTCTAAAGTTTATTGTAGGGGCCTTCGTGACCTTACTTGCACTCGGCGCGTTCATCATAGCCGCTCGTTCACGGCTTCAAAATCCAGCTCGGAAAACAGGGGTATTGCCTGATTCCGACTATCCGTACCAACTTCCCGGCCAAAGGACTTTGAAGGCCGGCCATGCCGCTGCCGAATGCCCTCGGCGGAGTTCGCCCCGAGACTCCCCACTCCCCACTCCCCAGCCTCCAAGCCAGCAGGCCGGCATCGGTCAGTCATCAACAGGAGTCCAGCAGGTGCGCGATACCCGACGCTACATGCCATGGAACGCTTGCCCAATCCGCTTCTGGTCGATGCGGCCCACCAGGTGAAATGTCCGCCATCGTTTTTTTTGGCGCCAGAAGTTCCCGGTTCGCTTCCGGCCCATAATGCTGCCCGGGCGGCAATGCGCTTCATTAACGTCATTCTCCATCCGAAGCGCTCAGGCCGGAAGCTGCGGTGCGTAAGACGCCGGGTCATTGCCCGCCGCGGATAAGTTTGCAGCTGGACGATATTGGCCAGCCGGGCGATCCCAGCATTTGGCATTGCTTCGGCGAGTCAATACTGAGCCTGCGTTTACGCGCCATCCTTCTCGACAAGACCAACGGCTGGACCCGATCGAGTGCAGACGGGTTCAGTTGGTGCTGGTTGTGGCGGTGAACCCGCACTGCTTCTGTTCCATATCGATCTGCTTCGTGATGCGGATGGCGTTCTGTGCGTAGGCCTCCGTCACGGAGCCACTATTCACAGTCTTGTCCTTCAGCGGGCTCACGCCTGCGCAGAGGTGGAAAACATGCGGCTCGCTGGACTTCGCGGCTCCGTTTTCGGGCGCGATCCAGTAGACGACATCCTGACCGGCGGGGTGGCTCGCGTCCCGCGTCGCCGCCGCCACGGCGGCGGTGTCCGTTGCAATCGCCTGCGCCTGAGCGGCGACATCGGGCGAACAGGCCGTGGTGGGCTGCCCCGACTTGATCTGGGCTGCGCATGCGTTCATATCCTGGGTGTACTGTTCGACCGACGGGGGTTTGAAACTGATCCCCATGACCGTCGCGAGCACGGCCAGCGCGGCGCCGACGCCGCCGGCAACCTTCTTGGTCCGCGGATCCATGTTCTTGTCAGTGAGGATCAGGAAAACCAGCGGGAGGAAGGCAATCAGTGTGATGATTGCGCCGAGCTGGTTTTGGAAGAAGAACCTGGCCGCGTCGGATGCACGAGCCGGATCGTGCCTGTTGGCCGCCTTCCATAGCAAGTTGCCGGCGATTGCGAAAATCGCGATGCCGACCAGAAGGCCGATGACCAGCGGCAGGTGTCCCTGGTCGAACTTGTTCTGGCGAAGCAGCATAATTCCGTAGATCTCGCCGCCAATGGCGACGACCCACGAGAGTGCGGCGAAAAGGCGAAGACGCGTGGCGGAGGACTTCTGGCCCTGCGTCGCTTGCCAATCCTTGGTAACGTCTGGCTTGTTGTCGGTCATTGACCAGATCCCCTGATATCGACACTTCTGCGGGCGGCGTTAGACCAGAAGGCCAACCCGCCCTGCGCAGCGTCATTGAACGAGCGTCACCTGCCTTAGCGACACGGCAAAAATGTGAGCGCCACGGCAGGCCTCATCTCCATTCATGATTCATATTGCGCATGAGTGAATCCGTCCATACCCACGCAGGCAGACGCCTATGCGGCGATGGCTTCGTTCTTGTTAATCTCTGGTTAATCTCTGGCTCGAACTTGACGCTGCCTTGCCTCGCTTCCCGGCGGCGGTCGCCCCATTCCCGACACCAGCCGAAGCGAAGTGACGAACCATTGAACGAGACAGTTCTAACGAGACAAATATTGCGGCAAGATCGACGCGGATAGCGGCCGTGGTGTTGGCTTGCATGCTGACCTCCAGGTGATGTTGGCGATTTCGCTCTGGCAGAGCGCTGGTCGCGATTCAGTCGCCGCATGGACGCCAAGCTTGGCCCCGACCATCTGCATTGATAATAATGCAGATTTGCATTGTCTTATCGCGATAAACAGGAAACGTTTAATATGACAACGTTGACAGTGACGACAAGGGGGCAGGTGACGTTCCGCAAGGACGTGCTGCAACATCTGGGCATCAAGCCGGGCGAGAAGATCGAGCTTGATCTGCTGCCCGACGGTCGGGCGGAATTGAGGGCTGCACGGGCGAAGGGGTCGTTCCGGGACCTCCACGGCTTCCTCAGAGGCAAGACGAACGGCCGGGTGCTCAGCATCGAGGAGATCAACGAGGCGATGGCGGAAGCGGGCGCTGTGGCCGGGTCCGGCGAGGAATGAGGGTTACGGCCGACACGAATGTGCTGCTGCGCGCCTATGTCGCCGATGATGAGGGGCAGGCGGCCATTGCTGTCGACCTGCTGGCCAAAGCGGACATCGTGGCCGTGAGCGTGAAGGCCTTGTGCGAGTTCCCAGGGTTCTGGCCCGGCAGTACCAGACAGAGCGCGAAAATTTGCCGCGGCGATCCGGGCGTTGCTGAACACCGCGAATGGTTGTCGTCAACCGGCCGGCAGTTTCTGCGGGGCAAAAGTCGATCAGTGGGTTGCGAAACCGCCGCTGACCAGGTTTGGCAAGTACTGGACGTCAAGCCGCATTTGCGCAGGGCTCGGCGTCCCGGAAGCATCGCCGATGCCTGCGCAGTGACTGCGTCCTTGTTATAGCCAGCATCGCCAACAATCGCCCAGCCTGGCCCGTATGGCGCTGCGCCAGCGAGCGGCCTCTCGCGCCTTGCTGCGCCAAGACGGTCGGCGAAGGCAGGCCATCCCGGCTCCGATCAAGAGCCCCGCGCGCCAGCCGGGCCACCAAGGTTGCCGCGATCACCCTTGATGTCGTAGAGCCTACGGTCGGCGGTTAAAATTGGTGGAGAAGGATATATGCCAGAGCACCTGAAACTCGTCTCGACTGCCAAGTCGCATGGCGGCGCCCAGCATGTTTACTCGCATCTCTCCACGAACTGCTCGTGCGAAATGACGTTTGCCATTTTCGTGCCTCCGCAGGCACGGGAAAGCCGTTGTCCCGTGGTCTGGTACCTCTCCGGGCTCACCTGCACCCATGCAAATGTGATGGAAAAAGGTGAATACAGACGTATTGCCGCCGAACTTGGCGTGATCGTTGTCTGTCCCGACACCAGCCCGCGTGGTGCCGACATTCCGGATGAAAAGGACAATTGGCAGTTCGGCAGCGGCGCCGGTTTCTACCTTGACGCGACGCAAGAGCCGTATGCCAAGAACTATCGCATGTATTCCTATATCGTCGAGGAGCTGCCAGCCGTGATCGGGCGCGAATTTCCCGCCGATATGGCGCGCCAGTCGATCTTCGGCCATTCGATGGGCGGGCATGGCGCGCTGACGATCGCACTGAACAATCCCGGGCGTTTCAGAAGTTGCTCGGCCTTTGCGCCGATCGTGCAGCCAAGCACAGCCGGCTGGTCGAAGCCGGCTTTCGAAAAATATCTCGGCCTGGATGAGGCCTCGTGGCGGCGCTACGATGCAACTTCGCTCATCGAGGATGGGCACCGTTTCCCGGAATTCCTGGTCGATCAGGGAACGTCAGACGGTTTCCTCCAGGAGGGCCTCAGGCCTTGGCTGCTCGAAGACGCCTGCTCCAAGGCAGGCATTCCGTTGAAATTGCGGATGCAGGACGAATACGATCACTCCTATTTTTTCATTTCGACATTCATGCATGACCATATGACGTGGCATGCCCAACGGCTTTCACGAGGGTAGGCCGTAGGAATTGGTCGGCAGTCAGGCGGGCTCGGTGACGACGCCGATGCGCCGGTAGACGAATGGTTCGTCCTTCGAAGGAACCGTCGCAGCGCGCTGGGCCTCGTCGATCAGCATTGCCATGCGCGCATGGATCGGCGATTTCGCGCAAGCCGGGTCCGTCGCGGCGGCATCGCCGGCGATTGCCATCGCCTGGCAGCGACAGCCGCCCCAGTCGATCTCGCGCCGCTCACAGTTGCGGCAGGGCTCCTGCATCCAGTCCGTGCCTCGAAAGGCATTAAATGCCGGGGAATCGGTCCAGATCGCGGCCAGGCTGCGTGATCCAAAACGCTCGAAGCCGAGCGACGGTATGGTCTGGGCGGCATGGCATGGCAGTACGGTGCCGTCCGGCGTCACCATGAAGGCGTCGCGCGCCCAGCCGCCCATGCACGGCTTGGGATAGACGGCGAAATAATCCGGCGTGACGAAATCTATGTTCATGATGCCGGTGAGCCGTTCGCGCGCCGCCGCGACGATCTCCGCCTGGCGGTCGACGGCCGCACGCTCGGGCATCAGTTGATCGCGATTGGTCAGCGCCCAGCCGGCGTACTGCACGTTGGCGATCTCGAGACGCTCCGCACCCAGCGAAAGGGCCAGATCGATGAATTCCGGTACCTCCTCGATATTGTGGCGATGGATCGGCGCGTTGATGGTAAGCGGCAAGCCGGCCGCGCGAGCGCGGCGTGCCGTCTCCAGCTTCTTTTCGTGGCTGCCCCTGTGATTGCCGATGCGCTCGGTGGTCGCCGGCCGTGCGCCTTGAAAGCTCAGTTGCAGATGGTCGAGCCCGGCTTCGGCAAATGCCTCGATGCGGCCATCCGCAATGCCGACCCCGGCGGTGATCAGGTTGGTGTAGACGCCGCGCGCCGAAAGCCCGGCGATCAATTGCTCGAGATCGCGACGCAGCGTCGGTTCACCGCCGGACAGATGCACCTGGAGAACGCCAAGGTCGGCCGCCTGCGAGAACAAGTCGAGCCAGCTCTGCGTGTCGAGTTCGCGATTGGCCCTCAGCAATTCGAGCGGATTGGAGCAATAGGGGCATTGCAGCGGGCAGCGATGCGTCAGTTCCGCCAGCATGCCGATCGGGGGGAGAGGGGGCTCGCTCATAGCTTCACCAGCAGCTTGTCCGACCATTCCTGCAGGAAGGCGACGACATCGGCCGCCACAGCCTCCCGTTCGGCATCATAATCTGCGGCAAGGCCGGCAATGATGTCACCGACCGTGGACCGTCCGTCGCAGCGGCGCAATATGTCGAGGCTGATGTCGTTTGGCCAGAACACCTTTTCGGGCGAAAGCACGGCGAACGCCTGGCGCACGGGGTCATGCTGTATGCGCACGTGCTTCGGCAGCGATGGAACCGACTGCAGCGACACCATGGCTCTTTCGCGCAGTGCCATCATTGGGCTGCCTCGGGACGGAAGGCGCCGGGCGGGATATTGCCCGGCTCGCCATAGGCGTGTTGAAGCGCGTCGAGCATGGCCCAGAGTATATCGCATTTGAACACCAGTGCATCGATCGCCTGCTGCTGGCGTTCCGCCGCGTCGGCATGTTCGAGCACATAGGCGAGGGCGAAGTCGGCGTCGCGCGAGGCCTGTTCGGGGCGTCGGGTGAAATAGGCCAGCGTGTCCTCGGTGATATAATCGTATTTGGCCAGCATCGCGGGTACCCGCTCGCCGATGATGAGCGGCGAGAACATCTCGGTCAGCGACGACGCGACCGCCTCCAGCAGGGTCCGGCTCGTGCAAAAGGAGAGGTAAGCGCCAACCGCAAAACGTGTCGCCGGCAGGGCCAGCCTCTCGCTCTTCACCGCGTCGGTATCGAGACCGAGCGAGGTCGCCAGGTGCAACCAGCGCGCAATACCGCCGCTCCAGCCGTCCTCGCCGTCATGATCCTCGATGCGTTTGCGCCAGGCGGCGCGAAACGCCGGATCCTCGGCATGCGCGAGGATCATGGCGTCCTTGCGCGGAATGACCGCCTGATAGCAATAGCGGTTCAGCGCCCAGGCCTGCATCTCGGTCCTCGACAGCGCACCGCTGGTCATCCTGTGATGGAAAGGATGGCGGTTGTGATAGCGCTCGGCACCGACCTGCCGCAGCACTGCTTCGAGCTCGCTTGAGGACAGGCCGTTGCTGGCCGCGTCGTGGAAATCACTCAAAGTTCTATCTCCATCCCGTCGCAGGCCACTTCCCAGCCAGCCGCTTCGACGGCTGCATGCTCGGCAGAATTCTCGTCCAGAACAGGATTGGTGTTGTTGATGTGGACGAAGACACGGCGGCCGATCCTCACATCGGCCAAGCCGGCGATCGACCCCGCGTCTCCCGACATTGCCAGATGCCCCATGCGTGCACCGGTCTTTTGGCCGACGCCGGCAGCAAACATCTCGTCGTCGGTGAAGACCGTGCCGTCGAACAGAAGGCATGCGGCATCGGCTAGCCGCGTGCGCAGGGTCGCATCGATGCGGGCGCAGCCGGGGATGTAGAAGACGGAGCCGCGACTGCCGGCACCGGCGATACGGACGCCGATCGTGTCGCCGGCATCGGAGCTGAAATTGGCATCCGGCTGGCCTCTTTCTTCGAGATAGAGGGCTATCTTCCCGGGCACGGGAAAGCTCTCGACAGCCACCCCGGTGTCGTGGCCGTCTGCGTCGCAGATCGACAGTTCTTGCGCCGGCGGCAAGATGCGTCGCGGCACGAGCGCCGGATCGAGGACATTGAAAATCGAATTCTCCTCCAGCGTCGCCAGAACCTGTGTCGTTGCATAGATAGCGAAAGGCTGCCGCTCACGCAGGCTGAGCAGGCCGGCGACATGATCGACATCGGCATTGGTCAGCACTACCGCGCGAATAGGCGTCGAGCGCAGCGGCGCATCGTGCGCGGGCTGCAATTCAGGCGTTGCCGCGATCTGCTGGCGAATGTCGGGCGAGGCGTTGAACAGAACCCAGCCGAGGCCATCCGCCGACGCGGCGACACTCGATTGGGTTCGTGAATGCACACCAGCTACCCCGGTGCGAGCCGCACGGCTCAGACGATAATTGCAGTTCCATTGCGGAAAGCCGCCGCCGGCCGCCGATCCGATGATTCTCAAGCGCATGAAAACGCCCGCCCCGCGGCTTCTCTGACCAGCAGCCAATTTGCAGCCGCAAAAAACGGCCCGCCCGCTTTGCGCGCCTCAAACTCTTTCACGAAAATCCCATACGGCAAGGGGATGCGTGCCCCTGTTGCCAGGGACACGCACCTCTGCGGCCTACTTCTTGGGAGTAATTTCAGCAGGCAGATAGCGCGAAATTTCAAAGCCCGCAGCAACCTGGCACATGGTCGGTTTTGTCCAGCTCTTCTTCATAACATTTCTCCTCTTCTACCAGCCCGAAGGGGCCGATCCGGTGGTTAGCCAACCATTGCAGGGCACCGAAGCAATGGCTCGTCCATCACGTTCTCAAAATGGACAAATGAACACAAGGTTTTGAAAGACCGAAAAACAAAAAAGTATCGAAAGTAGCTGTAGTCTTCTCTTCAATTGTTCATCGCGTAGGTTTTTCCTCCTCCTGACCCATCCCAACTATTGCGTAATCGGATTGTCGTGCTCGTCGATCAGCGGCACATTGTAACCCAGCAGGAGCTTGGTGATCTCCGCCTGGTTTTCCCTGATCACCCGGTTTAGCGTCCGTTTCCATTCCTGGTCGGACGGACGTACACCCATGGTAATGCGGTAGGACATGCGCGAGCCGGTTTTTTCCTTCAACAGCGGAACAATGGTGACATCGGCTCCGAGTTCCCTGGCATAGTAGCCCGCCATCGGCCCCCACAGGACCGCCGCGTCGATCTTGCCGGCGAGCATGTCCTTAATCATGACCTCCCCCATGGAAGGCGTGACGCGCGTATCCACCGCCAGCGGGTAGATCTTGGCGGTCCGCAGAAGCTTGTTGGCGGCCATGTTGGCGGTTGGCGGCGTGCTTTCGACGACGCCGATTCTCTTGCCGGAAAGTTTCGGGTCTTCGATCGTCTCGATGCCTTCCATGCCGTTGCCTTTGGGGTATACGAGCACATAGGCGGAGCGGTAGTAGGCGTTGGTGTTCTGCACCAGTTCATCGCCTTGGGCGTAGCCCATGATGATGTCGCATCGATTGGCCCCCAGCGTATTGCGCACAAAGCCGGTGACAGTGGGAAACCACGTGTAAGCGACTGATTTTCGCCCCGTCTTCTTGGCAACCAGTTCAGCCAGCTTGTTTTCGAAGCCTTGGCCGTTCTTGTCGGTAAAGGGCATGTTCGAGGGATCTGCGCAGACGCGCAGAATGTCGGGATCGACCAGTTCGCCCGCAGCGCCAAGCCCGGCATTTTGCGCCAGAACATTCGACGGCAGCAAGGCGAGCGCGCCGAGGATCGGCAGAACGACACGCAGCTTCGATGCAGTGCAGCCGGTCATATCATCCACCCATGCAGGATGCTTCGGCATCCTTGGCTGCCTGAGCCTTGTTTTCGTGCTTCGGCGGCCTGCCGCGGGGTGCCGCGCCATCGGCGCGCGCGCGCAGATAGACGTAGAGATCGTCCAGGTAACAATAGACGTTCTTGTTGTCGCCAAAGGCGGGCATGACGTTTTCCTTGCCGCCGCCGACATTCTTGCGGCCCTCGGCGACGATCGACAGGAACGTGGCGTAATCCATGGTCTTCAGGCTATTAGCCAGGGCAGGCGCATAGCTCGAACCTGTGGCGTCCTGTCCGTGACAGACATGGCAATCTGAGTGATACCGGCGGTACCCGCTGAAGGTGTACCAATCGACGGTTCCGTTTTCGATCTTGTAGGTCGGATTTCCGTCCGCATCTAAATATTTGCCTCCTTCTTGCTTCACCGCCTTGGCTTTCTCCATGCTGTCTTCGGCCCGTGCCAGACTTGAGCTGGCCAGAGGCAGCAGGACCAGGGCGAGAGCGGAAACTGCAATGCGAACGATCATTCAGGCTCTTCCTTCGTTTGCCAGAAACCCTGGCTGCCGTCGTGCAGCGGCATTGATCGGAGTTGGGTGCGCGGCGCAATCGAGAGCCCGGTTCCCGGCTTCGGGGTGACCCGGGCTCTCGTTTTCGAACCTAGCCGTAAGGCTCTTCCCGGTTATCAGTCCGGGAGGCCGAAGACGGTGAGCTGGCCGCCCAGCGTCGTATAGTCGGCAAGTGCCGCATAACCGCCGACGGCACCCAGACCGGCGGTTCCAACGACCGCGGCCTGATCGCCCTGCGCACGGCCCTGATCAACGGCGCCATGCCAGGCGGCGGCGTTGTCGGGCGAAAGCAGCCCACCTGCCAGACCGATACCGGCCCATCCACCGACGCCGGACAGAACGGCGACGTACTGCTTGCCGTCATGCTCGTAGGTCGTGATGTTGCCGATGATGCCGGACGGGGTCTTGAACTTGTAGAGTTCCTTGCCGTCCTTATCGACCGCCTTGATGTAGCCTTCGAGGGTACCGTAGAAGACGACGTCGCCATCTGTCGCCAATGCGCCCGACCACACCGAGAACTGCTCGGGCTTCGACCAGACGATCTCACCCTTGGCTGCATCCCAGGCAATGAAGTTGCCCATGTTACCGTCACCGCCGGGCGCCGCATACATCGACACGGTGGCGCCCACATAGGGCTGACCGGCGGTGTAGCTCACTTTGTAAGGCTCATAGTCCATGCAGACATGGTTGGTCGGCACGTAGAACAACCCGGTCTTCGGCGAGTAGGCGGCCGGCTGCTGGTCCTTGGTTCCAAGCGCGGCCGGGCAGATACCGGTCGAGTTGTTGTCTTCGCCGTTCTGCTGGGTCGAATACTTGGCCACGACCTGCGGGCGGCCATACTGGTCGCTCTTGGGATCCATGTTGACTTCCGTCGCCCAGTTCACTGCCGGATCGTATTTTTTGGCGACGAGAAGTTCGCCGCTGGCTCGATCCATTGTGTAGGCAAAGCCGTTGCGGTCGAAATGCACCAGCACGTCGTGCTTGGCGCCGTTGACCTCCATGCCATCGACGAGAATCATCTCGTTGATGCCGTCATAGTCCCACTCATCATGCGGGGTCATTTGGTAGAGCCATTTGGCAACACCGGTATCCGCATCGCGAGCCATGATTGTCATGGACCAGCGATTGTCACCGGGGCGCTGGACCGGGTTCCACGTCGAGGGATTGCCGGTGCCGTAATAGACCAGGTTCAGCTTGGGATCATAGGAATACCATCCCCATGTCGTGCCGCCGCCTGTCTTCCACTGTTCGCCTTCCCAGGTGTTCGTGCCGGAATCCTTTCCGACAGGCTTGCCGAGATGGGTGGTCTTCTCGGGATCGAGAAGGGTGTCTGCGTCAGGACCTTCCGAATAGGCTTTCCAGGCGAGCTTGCCGTCTTTCAGATTGTAGGCGGCCAGCCAGCCGCGAACACCGAATTCAGCACCGGAGACGCCCACGAGCACCTTGTCCTTGATGACTACGGGTGCCGACGTGCCGGATTCGCCCTTTCCGCCGTCGGTCTGGTCTCCGTTCTTGACAGACCAGACGACCTTGCCGGTCTTGGCATCGAGCGCGACGACGGTGGTGTCGGCCTGGTTGAGAATGATCTTGCCGTCGCCATAGGCAACACCGCGATTGACCGTATCGCAGCACATGATCGGAATGACGTTCGTGTCCTGCTTGGGCTCGTATTTCCACAGGATCTTGCCGTCATTCTTGAGGTCCAGAGCATAGACGTTGTTTGGGAAAGGCGTGTGGACATACATCACGTCGCCGATGACCAGCGGCCCGCCTTCGTGACCGCGCAGCACGCCGGTGGAAAAGCTCCATTTGACCTGCAGGTTCTTCACATTGTCGGCAGTGATCTGGTTGAGTTTGGAATAGCGGGTGTTGGCGTAGTCACCCGTCTGCATCGCCCAGTTCTTCGCATCCGATGCGAGCTTTGCAAGGTCTTCATTGGCCGAAGCCGTATAGGCAGCGCCGAGCGATAAAAACGCCGCGGTCGTCAGAATGTAAGTAGTTTTCGCAAGTACACGCATCCAAAATCCTCCCGGGTTCGCAGTGAAGAATCGACCGTCAAGCCCCACAAGGGCTTGCCCAAGCAATTCATGTTGGGAAGTTATTTTCCGGCAGCTGTCACGACCTACCCCGAAGCAGAGGGCACCGTTACCGCCCGCCCCCCTTGGTCTTCGAAAGACTGCCGCCGCTCCCTGATGACGGTGGCGCTCTTGAAGCCGGAAACAGGAAAAAGCTATGTCATCGTAAAAGGCCAGGCAAGCAAAAACCTACAATGGGTCGCTGCGCTGCAATATCGATATGGTGCGATGCAATATTTAGAAACAATTAAAATAAGCGCCGCGTGAAAAACTAATAAGAGGATGACCGCCAGCCGCGAGATATATAGCAAACATATTGTTCGCGTATTCTCGAGGTGATACACATTTGACTTTATTTCGATATATTCTGCGGGGCACTTACGAGTAAGTATGCGGGCGTCTCGCTCGTTGCCGATAGTGAGCGAAGCATGAAATGAACGCATGAAGGAGGGTGCGCAGCGGGTCATGAAGCGGGCTCTTGTCGGTCCATAGGGCATTCCTCCTTTGGTCCTATACGCAGGCCATGGGAGCTTGACTGGCTTTGCGGCACGTCGCCAATTGGAGCGATGACCCCGTCTGGATGCATGGTGTCCAGGCCAACTGGAGGTTCCTCATGATAAGGTCTGTTGGATCTCTCACCTTGCCGGCGGCCTTTGCGGCGACGCTGGCTTTTGCGAACTTGGCCAACGCCGCGGGAGACTACCCGACGGCAACGATTGCCGACTACGTGCTCGGCTGCATGCAAACAAATGGCCAGACACGTCAGGCGCTTGAAAGCTGTTCCTGCTCGATCGATGTCATCGCCTCGATCCTTCCTTACGATCACTATGAGAGGGCGGAGACCTTCAAAAGCATGTCGCTGACGACAGGGGAGGCGGCAGGGTTGTTTCGCGAAAGCGCGCCAGCGAAGGCGGCGCGCACGGAACTGAAACGCGCGCAGGCCGAAGCCGACGTACGTTGCTTTTAGTCAGGCGGAACAGGCACGCGTGGCCGTGCGCCTCACAGTCCCGCCGTTTCTATGGCCATTGGCTGCGAAATACCTTGCAATCCGCATTCGAGCCGTAAGGCGATCAGGCCACACCCGGAAATTTTTGCTGGAACGACTGCAAAAGGTCGCTGATCACCTGTGGATTGCGATGCTGCCGCGGCACTCTTACGTCGAACATGCCGAGCACGTGGGCTGGGCGCTGCGCAAGCACGATGATGCGGTCCGACAGCATCAGCGCCTCGCGCAGATTGTGCGTGACCATCAAGGCGGTCGTAGGCCGCGCCGACCAGACGGTCAAAAGCAATTGCCGAAGCCGCTCGGCGGTCTGTTCGTCGAGGGAGGCAAAGGGTTCGTCCAGGAAAAGCACCGCCGGTTCGGTGGCGAAAGCCCTGGCAAGCGCTGCCCTGCGCGCAAGGCCGAGCGAAAGCTCCGCCGGATAGAGCGAGCGCACGCCGGCGAGGCCGAGAGTGTCAAACAGCTCGTCGAGACTCTTCGCTCTTAGGCTTTTCGGCAGCGCCAGCCTGACATTCTGCTCCACCGTCCGCCACGGCAGCAAAGTCGGCTCCTGGAACACGGCGGCGATGCGGTTCGAGCCGCCTTGCGGCAGTTGGAAAGAGCCGGAAAAGTCTTTGTCCAGTCCAAGCAGGATGCGCAACGTCGTGGTCTTGCCGCAGCCCGACGGCCCAAGCAGACAAGCGAATTCGCCCTGCCGGACCTCGAAGGACAGACCCTGAAGCGCCGTGATCGACACGCCTTGCGCGGACCTGAAGGTCTTTTCGGCGATGTCGACCCTAAGCGGGACGGCGGCGCCAACGGGTTGCATGTCGTTCAATGGGCTGCACCAGGAGAAGTTCGATGACAAGCATCACCGCCACGAAAGCCAGCGTGTACGCAAGAATGGCGGCGACGTCGAAGAGCTGGAAATAGAGATAGATCTGGAAACCGACGCCATTGGAGCGGCCGAGCAGTTCGACCACCAGGACGATCTTCCATATGAGGGCGATGCCGGACCGCGAGGCCGCGGCAAAATAGGGCTGCAGTTGCGGCAGCAGGACATGGCGGACGCGCTCGAGTGGGGCGAAGCGGTAGACGGCGGCCATTTCGGCATAACGCGGATCAAACGCCCTGGCGCCTTCGCGCATCGTCACCACGACATTCGGGATCTTGTTCACGGCAACTGCGCCAATCGCCGCCGCCTCGTTGAGGCCGAACCAGATATAGGCGAGCACGATGACCACCAGCGCGGGAATGTTGAGAAACAGGACCACCCATGGACTGAAGAACCGGTCCGCACCGCGGTGGCTGCCGAGGATGACGCCGATGACCGAGCCGATAATCATTGCGACGACGTACGCCGCAGCAACCCGTCCGAGCGTCGCGCCAAGGTGATAAAAAAGGTCGCCGCTCGCCGCTTCCCTGAGCAGCACCTGCCAGACCTGCCCTGGTGAGGGGAAAGCTCGGCTTTGCCACAGATTGGCCGCGAGGCTCCACAGCAGGCAAAGTCCCAGCAGGGAAACCGCTACCGTCAGCACCGGTGTCAGCGCCGTCGCAAAGCCGGATGGACGCGACTTGTCTTCCGTTGCGGTCATTTCGCGAGTTCCGGCCAGAACGTGCCGGGCGCCATCTCGGGCGCCCTGCCAACCAGCTTCTCGCCGCCTATCGCGGCCAGCACGTGATAGAGTTTGCCCGCATCGGCCGCTTCTTCGGCGACCGGCCGTCTGGGGATGCCCTGGCGATAGCGGTCGCGCAGCTTTTCCAGCTCCTTGCCTTCTGCGCGAATGAGCGGCGCCAGGCGCAGCCATTCATCATCGGATTTGGCCAGCAAGTCCTTGGCCTGCTTGGATGCCTTCAAAAACCCCCGGGCGGCATCCGGATCGTCGCTCGCCCATTGGTCGTGGAAGACGTAGCCGAGTGCCGACACGGGGCCCGAGGCACCAAGCGCTTTCGTCGCGTCATCCGCACCGATCAACCGGCGAAAGCCATTGGCCTCGAGCCGGGCGCAGAAATGCCAAAAATTGAGCACGGCATCGAGTTCGCCCTGCATCGCCTTTTCAGAAATCAGCGGCGGCGCGCCAAAGACGACGTCACAGGCTGTCGGCAGGTCGAGGCCGTGCTCGCGTCTGGCCAGCGCCTGGACCAGTAGCCAGCTCTTGTCGAGCGGGCCGCCGGCGACACCGATTTTCTTTCCCTTGAGGTCGGCGAGCGTCCGGATAGGCGATTCCTCCTTCACCATGATTGCCCCCACGGCGGTCGAATAAGGGGCCAATGTAAGGTCGCCGCCCTCGGAGCGCTGGCGCGAGACCCACAGCCAGTCGGTCACGATCATGTCGATCGCGCCGGCCAGCAGCGCGACGTTGGTCGCATCCTCCCCGGCGAAGTAGACAATTTCCAGATCGATCCTGTTGGTCTCGTCGAGCTTGTGGCGTTTCAGCGTATCGAGTTCCCAGCTCACGGTGCCGAACTTCAGGACACCAATTCGGACCTTAGCGGCCGCAAAGACAGCAACCGGCCTTGAGGCGAGGATGGCCCCCAGAGCCGCCAAGCGCAGCGTCGTACGCCGCGAAATCATCATGGCGTCTCCTCTTTCAGGGCCATCGACGAACCAGGAATGTCGATCAAATCGCTCGTTCCTTGCTCGGAACGGCACATTTCCAGCGCACGACCTTGAGACTCGGATGTTCCTGAGACCATTTTGCGATCTCGGCGGGCGCCAGGAACATGCATTGGAACAGAGAGCCGCGGCTCTCGAAATAGAGATGTTCATCTCGGCAATTGCCCGGATTGGCGCTAAGGCACACCGTTAATATGAGATCGACCATGTCCATTTGGCACTTATCGTCGCCTGCGCGGCGAACTCTCCAGAGTTCGTGCTTTGGAGTTGCGCGGATTCCTGAAGGTGCCCAAACAGCAAACCGGTTGGAGTGAGGCTACGCGTTCGGCCAACAGGCGTCAATGATGTGGACCGCGTGTCGCTACACACTTCCCTTCGCGCAGTCGGGAAACGAAACAGGACCTTTGTACGATTGACTTCCTTCATCGGCAGTCTAGCTTTTCGAGGCGTGCAGGTGCTGCCAGTCCGGGGAGGAAGGACGAATGGTTCGCTCTCCCGCTTTAAAACGAATGCCGGCGATCAAGGCATCGACACGCGTAAAGTGTCCCGGGCACTCACACGATCAATGAGGAAATGCCATGCGCGCAGTCGCTTTTTTCGCCGCCGTGTCCGTCGCCACCTTTGTCACTGCCCAGTCTCAGGCACAGGATGCCGCGGCGGGTGAGAAGGTCTTCGCCAAATGCAAGGTCTGCCACGTCGCAGACAAGGACCAGAACAAGGTCGGCCCGTCCTTGAACGGCGTTATCGGCCGAACGGCCGGGACGCATCCGGGGTTCAGCTATTCCAAGGCCATGACCGAGGCCGGCAAGTCCGGTGTCAAATGGGATGAGGCCACGCTGACGACCTACCTTCGCGATCCCAGGGCGATGGTCAAAGGAACCAAGATGGCGTTTGTCGGCCTCAAGAAGGACGAGGACATCGCCAACGTCATTGCTTATCTGAAACAATTCTCAAAATAACGCGGTACTGCCGGCCGTCGGACTGCGCTCGGCCGGCGTTGGCTGGGCTGCGCTTGGGGTCATGCAGCGTCTTGCAGCCTCTGCATCGCGGACGGCAGATCGAACAGGCTGTCGCAAACGAGGTCGGCGCCAAGCTCTTCAACGGGAATTTGGCTGTATCCGCCACGCAGCAGAATGACGGCCATGCCGGCGGCGCGGGCGGCGGCCACGTCGGCGCTGCTGTCTCCGACCATCAGCGTGTCACGAGGTTCGACCTGAAGCAGGTCGAGCGCCAGCAACAGCGCGTCTGGCGCCGGTTTCAAGTATGTCACCGCGTCTCCGCCGACGATCGCGCCGAGATATTCCGTCAGCCGAAAATGCAGCAGTATTTCCCGCGCCGCCAGCTGCGGCTTGTTGGTCACCACGGCCATGGCTATTCCGCTCAAATGCAAGTGCGTGAGAACCTCCCTGACGCCAGGCATCAGCCCCGTGCGGCCGGTCAGATGCCTGCGATAGATCGGCGCCATGACGCGGTTGGCCTCATCGAGCGCGCTGCCGAGGAGCGGCGTGCCGGAAGCCGCGAAGGCTCGTTCGACCAGTTTCCTGATGCCGCCGCCGATCATGGCCTTGACCTGATCCAGCCGCAGCGGCGGCAGATCGTGGCCGGCCAGCAATTCGTTGACGGCGGCCGCTATATCAGGCGCCGAATCGACCAGTGTGCCGTCGAGGTCGAACAGGATCGCCTTGGGCGAGCGAAACGGCCTGACTGCGCCGACGTTCATGCAGCATCCTTCCACTTGATCGAACAGCCGATCGAAGCGATCTGGTCAAGCGGTCCGTCGCCGGTTCGGGCAACCTGCTTCATCGCCTCGAACAGGTCGCGCCTCAGCCTGGGCGATTCGGCGTCGCGTCGCGACGCGTCCAGCCGGCCGCGGTATTGCAGCGTCAACTCGCTGTTGAGCCCGAAGAAATCCGGGGTGCAAACGGCTCCGTAGGCACGCGCCACCGTCTGGTGCTCGTCATGGAGATAGGGGAAAGTGAGGCCGTTCGTCCTGGCAAAGAGCTTCATGTTGTCGAAGGAATCATCTGGATAGGCGTCGCTATCATTGGAGTTGATCGCGACAAAGCCGATGCCTTCGGCCTTGAGGCCATTGGCGTCGCGCACCATGCGTGAAATCACCGCCTTCACATAGGGGCAGTGGTTGCAGATGAAGGCCACCACCAGCCCGTTCGGGCCGGCGTGGCTTAAGATCGAATGCGATGTGCCGTCGACGCCTGGCAAAACGGCGTCGATGGCTCGCCAGCCGAAATCGCAGACAGGTGGGATTGCCGCCAAGTTTTCCTCCGATGAAATGTTTGCCCTCCGATGAAAGGGTTTACGCCGCTTTCCGGATCGCCCCGTCGGCCGCCTGCCTGATGGCGCCGATATTGGCGCGATAAGCCGCCTCGGTGCCGCCCTTAAAGATGGCCGAGCCGGCGACCAGCACATTGGCGCCGGCCGCGGTGACCAGCGGAGCGGTTTCGGGCGTGACGCCGCCGTCGATCTCTATGTCGATCGGACGATGGCCGACCAGCGCCTTGACCCGCCTGACCTTGTCGACGACCGCCGCGATGAAGGCCTGGCCGCCGAAGCCCGGATTGACCGTCATCAGAAGCACCAGATCGAGCCGGTCAAGTACATATTCGATGACGCTTTCCGGCGTTGACGGGTTCAGCGACACGCCGGCCTTCTTGCCGAGATTCCTGATTGCCTGCAGCGAACGGTCGAGATGCGGTCCGGCCTCGGCATGCACCGTAATGATGTCGCAGCCGGCATCGGCGAAGGCGCCGAGATAGGCGTCGGCCGGCGCGATCATCAGGTGGCAGTCGAAGACCTTGTCCGTTCGATTACGGATCGCCTTGACCACCGGCGGACCGAAGGTGATGTTGGGCACGAAATGGCCATCCATCACATCGAGATGGATCCAATCGGCACCCGCCCGGACGACCGCTTCGACCTCGTCGCCGAGCCGCGAGAAGTCCGCGGAAAGCACCGAGGGCGCGATGATTGTCTTGCTATCCATGGTCGTCGGCTCCCATTCTGTCGTCCGTTTCCGGTCGCTGCACACCAATCGCCGTCATCTTGTCAGCGCGCCTTCGTCTCCGGTTCGCCTTCGAGCTTACCTTCCGCGAACACGCGGCTGCCGCGAATATCGGATTCCTCGATGGTGATAAGATCGATTTTCGTCAACGCCCGGTCGCGCGATGCGAAAAGCCGGCCGGCCTGGCGAAGCCGCGCCCGGTCGAGGCTATTGCGAACGGAGCGGGCGTTGGAGAAATGCGGCAGCCGCATGCGGATCGGGAGATACTCTTCGAGCGCCTTGGCCGCCGCTTCGCTGAGACGGTAATTCTGTTCCGCCAGCATGATCTCGGCGATTGATTTGAGTTCGCTGACGCCGTAGTCCGGAAAATCGAGGTGATTGGCGATGCGCGAGCGCATGCCGGGATTGCTGTCGAAGAAGCGGTCCATCTTGTCCTTGTAGCCGGCAAGAATCACAACCAGATCGTCACGGTTGTTTTCCATGCATTGCAGCAGGATTTCGATCGATTCCTGGCCGTAGTCGCGTTCGTTCTCGGGCTTGTAGAGATAGTAGGCCTCGTCGATGAAAAGCACCCCGCCCATGGCGCGCTTGATCACTTCGCGGGTTTTGGGCGCGGTGTGGCCCACATACTGGCCGACGAGATCGTCGCGCGTCACCGCGACCATGTGCCCTTCGCGGACATAGCCGAGACGATGCAGGATTTCGGCCATTCTGAGCGCCACGGTGGTCTTTCCGGTACCGGGATTCCCCGTAAAGTTCATGTGCAGCGTCGGCGCGCCCGAGGTCAGCCCGAACTTGCGGCGAAGCCGGTCGACCAGAAGCAGCGCCGCGATCTCGCGGATGCGGGTCTTGACGGGCTTCAGGCCGACGAGTTCGCGGTCGAGCTTGTCCATCACCTCATCGATGTTGGACGCCTCGAACTCGGCCTGTAGATCAACCGATTCGCCCTGCGCGGCAGCGCTCTTTGCTATCGCGTCCAGCATGGTTCGCCTAGCTCCGTTCGCCTTCGGGCCTGTCGGTCGCATAAGGCACGATCGAATAGCCCTGACTGCGGCCGTCACGCTCTTGGCGCAGCAGCCGGAACCCGGGTTCATTGGGTGGCCGGTTGACGATGAATGACATGCGCGGTGCTTCCCAGCCCTTGGTCGAATCGAAGGCGGTGACCCGGACATACATGTTGGGCATAGCTCTCCGGCAATTGTTGACTTCAAGCAGGATGCCCGCCGGGTCCCTCAGGTCGAACATCGGGTTGCCGTACATTTCCCAATAGGTGTTTCGCGGATGTGGATCGTCCGTGTACTCGACGCTGACCGCCCAGTGGTTTTTCAGTGCGTATTTGATCTGCGCCGAAATCTGCTCATCGGTTAGCTCGGGCAGGAACGAAAACTGTCCCTGCGTGACCTTGTTTCCGGGATTGGTCATCATGGCGACGGTTCCTTTCGTCTAGAAGCTCGGCGTTGCGGTTGGCACGAAGTCGGCCGTGTCGGTCGATTCGTAGTTGAAGGTGACGTCCTTCCACGTCTCCAGGGCGGCCTTGAGCGGCGTGCACCATCTGGCCGCCTGTTCGAGGATTTTGGTTCCTTCGCGCAGATAGTCGCGGCCCTCGTTGCGGGCGAGGATCATCGCCTCCAACGCGACGCGATTGGCCGTCGCGCCGGCCTGGATGCCGTCCGGATGGCCGATCGTGCCGCCGCCGAACTGCAGGATGACGTCCTCGCCGAGATAATGGATCAACTGGTGCATCTGGCCGGCATGGATGCCGCCGGAGGCGACGGGCATCACCTTGTTGAGCGAGGCCCAGTCCTGATCGAAGAACAGCCCGGTTTCGAGGTTCTGCGGCGTGCGCTCCTCGCGCAGCGTGTCATAAAACCCCTTGATCATAAGCGGGTCGCCTTCCAGCTTGCCGACCACCGTGCCGGCATGGATGTGATCGACGCCGGCCATCCGCATCCATTTGCAGATGACGCGAAAATTCATGCCGTGGTTCTTCTGGCGCGAATAGGTCGAGTTGCCGGCCCGGTGGAGGTGCAGGATCATGTCGTTGCGGCGTGCCCACTTGGCCATCGACTGGATCGCCGTGTAGCCAATGACGAGGTCGATCATGACGATGCAGGAGCCAAGCTGTTTTGCAAATTCGGCGCGCTCGTACATGTCCTCCATCGTGCCGGCGGTGACGTTGAGATAATGGCCCTTGACTTCGCCGGTGGCGGCCGACGCCTTGTTCACAGCCTCCATGCAGTAGAGAAAGCGGTCGCGCCAATGCATGAAGGGCTGTGAGTTGATGTTCTCGTCGTCCTTGACGAAGTCGAGGCCACCCTTCAGCGCCTCGTAGACGACGCGGCCGTAGTTGCGGCCGGACAGGCCAAGCTTCGGCTTCGTCGTCGCGCCGAGCAGCGGCCGGCCGAACTTGTCGAGCCGCTCGCGTTCCACCACGATGCCGGTCGCCGGGCCCTGGAAGGTCTTGAGGTAAGCCACCGGGATGCGCATGTCCTCGAGCCGCAAGGCCTTGACGGCCTTGAAGCCGAACACGTTGCCGATGATCGATGCAGTCAGGTTGGCGATGGAGCCGGGCTCGAACAGGTCGAGGTTGTAGGCGATATAGGCGAAGTACTGTTGCTCGATCCTGGTGCCTGGACCTGTGTTCGGCACCGGCTCGGATTTGAATGCCTTGGCGCGGTAGAGCTCGCAGGCCGTCAGCCTGTCGGTCCACACCACGGTCCATGTCGCGGTAGAGGATTCACCGGCGATGGCGGCGGCCGCCTCCTCGTGGTCGACGCCGGGCTGCGGCGTGATCCGAAACATGGCGATCAGGTCGGTCTCCTTGGGCCGGTAGTCCGGCTCCCAGTAGCCCATCTTCTTGTAGGGGATGACGCCCGACCTGTAGCGTTCCTTGCCTTCCTTGAGCGTGCCTGCTGAGGGCATGTCGATCTTGTTCATGGCAGGTCTCCTGTTTGCCGCTCAGGCGGCTTTCGCGGTTGCGATTTGGGGGTCGAGCTTTCCTGCGGCGTAACGTTTCGCCATCTCATCCATGGCGATCACCCTGATCTTCGACGCGTGGCCTGCGGTGCCGAAGCGTTCGAAGCGATCGCGGCAAAGGTCGCGCAGGGCGTCCATGGCGGGTTTCAGGAATTTACGCGGATCGAATTCGCGCGGGTCCTCCGTCGCAACGCGGCGGAACTGCCCGGCCATGGCCATTCGGCAATCGGTGTCGATGTTGACCTTGCGCACGCCGTAGCGGATGCCGCGCTCGATTTCCTCGACCGGGACGCCAAAGGTCTGGGGCATCTCGCCGCCATAGTTGTTGATGATATCCTGCAGTTCCTGCGGCACGGAGGAAGACCCGTGCATGACCAGATGCGTGTTGGGTAGCTTTTCGTGAATCGCCTCGATCACCTGCATGGCCAGGATGCCGCCGTCGGGCTTGCGGCTGAATTTATAGGCGCCGTGGGAGGTACCGCAGGCGATCGCCAGTGCGTCGACCCGGGTGGCGGTGACGAAGTCGACCGCCTGATCGGGATCGGTCAAAAGCTGGTCATGGGAAAGCGCACCTTCGGCGCCGTGCCCGTCCTCGGCCTCGCCCTGGCCGGTCTCCAGCGAGCCGAGCACGCCGAGCTCGCCTTCGACCGAAGCGCCGACCCAATGCGCCATGCGTGCGACACGTTCGGTGATGGCGACGTTGTAATCGTAGCTCGCCGGTGTCTTGGCATCCGCCATCAGCGATCCGTCCATCATCACCGAGGTGAAGCCGTGGCGGATCGCCGACAGGCAGGTGGCTTCGTTGTTGCCGTGATCCTGATGGATGCAGAGCGGAATGGCCGGATGGATTTCGGTCAACGCCTCCATCATTTTGGCCAGCATGATGTCATTGGCATAGGAACGGGCGCCGCGTGAGGCCTGGATGATAACCGGCGCATCGCAGGCCCTTGCGGCCTCCATGATGGCGAGGCCCTGTTCCATGTTGTTGATGTTGAAAGCCGGCACCCCGTAGCCGTGCTCGGCGGCATGGTCGAGAAGCTGGCGAAGGGTGATGCGGGCCATTGTCGGTTTCTCCTAGATGATGAGCTTCAGCGCCGCTGCCGCGACGGCTTCGGGCGTGATGTCGAAATGCCGGTAGAGATCCGGGGCAGGGGCGCTGGCGCCGAAACCGGCCATGCCGACGAAAGTGCCGGTGTCGCCGATCCAGCGGTCCCAGCCGAGCCGAGCTGCGGCTTCGATGGCAATGCGGGGCGCCGAGCCGAGGACGGCCTTGCGGGTGCCGGCGTCCTGCTCCTCGAAAAGCTCCCAGCACGGCATCGAGACAACCGCGGCGGCGACGCCGTGCCCGGTCTCCAGCCGTTCGGCGGCGGCAACCGCGATCTCGACCTCCGAGCCGGTGGCGATCAGCGTCACCGCGCGCTGCCCGACTGGCTCGCGCAGGATGTAGGCGCCCCGGCTCGACCGGTTCTCGTCGCTGTGTGGCTCGTCGCTAGGTGCTTGGCGCAGCATCGGCAGGTTCTGGCGCGAGAGCACCAGCACGCTCGGCCGCTTCTCGCTTCTCAGCGCCAGTTCCCAGCACTCCGCCGTTTCGATGATGTCGGCCGGGCGGAAGACGTTGAGGTTTGGCGTCGCCCGCAGCATCGCCAGGTGCTCGACCGGCTGGTGGGTCGGGCCGTCCTCGCCGAGACCGATGGAATCATGCGTCATCACATAGATGACACGCTGGCCCATGAGCGCCGAGAGCCGCATCGCGCCGCGCGCGTAGTCGGCGAAGCACAGGAACGTGCCGCCATAAGGCACGAAGCCGCCATGCAGTGCGATGCCGTTCATGGCTGCGGCCATGCCGTGCTCGCGGATTCCATAGTGGATGTAGCGGCCTGCGTAGTCGCCCGGCGCGATGCGGTTCATACCCTTGGTGATCGTCAGGTTCGAATGCGTCAGATCGGCGGAGCCGCCGACGGTCAGTTCGGTTGCGCCATTGATCGCAGCGAGTGCCATTTCCGAGGCTTTTCGCGTTGCAACCTTGGTTGCCTTCCCGACATGCTCCTTGCGGAAAGCGTCGAGTACTTCGAAGACCGCGTCGGGCAGGGCGCCGGCGACCGCGCTCTCGAAGGCCTGCCGCCGTGGTGAGGCGGCAAGCCGCTGCTCCCAGGCGCGGCGTGCCGCTTGACCGCGGCCGGCAATCGCGCGCCAGGCGAAAAGGATATCGTCCGGCACCTCGAACGGCGCGAAGGCCCAGCCGATGTTTTCGCGCGTCGCGGCGATCTCCGCATCGCCCAGCGGCGCGCCATGCGTCTTTTCCGAACCACCCAGATTTGGGGCGCCCTTGCCGATCACCGTGCGGCAGGCGATCAGAGACGGCTGGTCCGATTGCTGCGCCGCTTCGATTGCCGCCGCAACGGCTTCCGTGTCGTGGCCGTTCACCGACTGGACATGCCATCCAGCGGCTTTGAACCGCGCCGGCTGGTCCATCGATGTCGACAGCGATGTGGGCCCGTCGATCGAGATCGCATTGTCGTCCCAAAAGACGATCAGCCGGGAGAGCTTCAGGTGACCGGCAAGATCGATCGCCTCGTGGCTGATGCCTTCCTGCAGGCAGCCGTCGCCGGCGATTGCGTAGGTGAAATGGTCGACGAGATCGGCGCCGTGGCGGGCCGCCAGCATGCGCTCCGCCAGCGCCATGCCGACAGCAGTCGAAATGCCTTGTCCAAGCGGGCCGGTCGTCGTCTCGATGCCAAGCGCATGGCCATATTCCGGATGTCCGGCGGTGCGGCTGCCCAGCTGGCGAAACCGCTGCAATTCTTCGATAGGCATGTCTTCAAAGCCTAGCAGGTAATGCAGCGCATACTGCAGCATCGAGCCGTGCCCGGCCGACAGCACGAAGCGGTCACGATCGGGCCAGTTGGGCGCCGACGGATCGATGTTGATGAAGCGGCTGAACAGCACCGTCGCGACATCGGCCATGCCCATCGGCATGCCCGGATGACCGGAATTGGCCTTTTGGACGCTGTCCATCGCCAGTGCGCGAATGGCGTTGGCCATGTCGCGCTCCGAGACGGCGGCGACGGGCTTGAGTGCTGCTGCCTGGCTGTTCATGGCGTCCTCCTCACGACACACGGTTCTTGCGTTCGATCAATTGCAGGATGAGCGGCGTCAGGATCAGCTGCATGGCAAGGTCGAGCTTGTTGCCGGGCACCACTATGGAATTCGGCCGCGACATGAACGAGTCGTGGATCATCGAAAGCAGGTAGGGGAAATCGATGCCGCGGGGATTGGCGAAGCGGATAACCAGCATCGATTCGTCGGGCGTCGGAATCCAGCGCGCGATGAATGGATTGGACGTGTCGACGATCGGCACGCGCTGGAAGTTGATGGCGGTCTGCGAAAACTGCGGGACGATGTAGCGGACGTAGTCCGGCATGCGACGCAGGATCACGTCCATCACTGCCTCGGTGGAATAGCCGCGCGTTGCGCGGTCGCGATGGATCTTCTGGATCCATTCGAGATTTATGACCGGCACCACGCCGATCTTGAGATCCGCGTGCCTGGCCAGGTTGATCTTGTCGGTGACGACGCAGCCATGCAGGCCCTCGTAGAAGAGCAGGTCGCTCGGCGGAAATTCGCGCCATTCGGTGAAATGTCCCGGCGGCGTGCCGTACTGCTTCTCCTCATCCTCATCATGGATGTATGTGCGGGTCTTTCCGGTTCCCCGGCGGCCATATTCCTCGAATACCTCTTCGAGGATTGCCAGTTCATTGGCCTCGGCGTGGAAGTGGGTGAAGTTCGGATTGCCCGCCCTTTCCTCCTCGGCCACCTTCGCCTTCATCGTGGCCCGGTCGTAGCGATGGAAAGCATCGCCTTCGATGAAGGCGGCCCCGATGTTCTCGCGCCGGAAGATCAGCTCGAAGATGCGCTTGACAGAGGTAGTGCCTGCGCCCGACGACCCGGTGATGGTAATGATGGGGTGCTTTGCCGACATGGTATTCAGGCCCTGAAAAGGCCGCGGCGGCTGAACAGCGGCGCGCGCTCGCCGATGGCACTCGGCTCGGTGTGGTAGCGGGTGATGCGCGCGACTTCCCGCGCCGATCCGAAAACCATGGGCACGCGCTGGTGCAGGCTCTCGGGTTCGATTTCGAGGATGCGGGTGATCGTGTCGGTGGCCGCACCGCCCGCCTGTTCGACGAGATAGGCGATCGGGTTTGCCTCATAGACGAGGCGAAGTCGCCCCTGCCTGTAGCCCTTGCGCTTGTCGCCTGGATACAGGAATACGCCGCCGCGCATCAATATGCGGTAGCAGTCCGCAACCAGGGAGGCGATCCAGCGCATGTTGAAGTCCTTCTCACGTGGGCCTTCGGTGCCTTCAAGACAGTCATCGATGTAGAGCCGCACCGCCTCGTCCCAATGCCGGTAGTTGGCGGCGTTGATGGCGAACTCCTGGGTTCGCTGCGGGATGATCCGGCTCTCATAGGGTTGGACGAAGGTGCCGAGCCTGGTCGAGAGAACGAAGACATGGGTGCCGCTGCCGAGCGACAGAACCAGCGCCAGCTGCGGCCCGTAGATGAAGAAACCGGCGCCCAGCTGGCTCACGCCCGCCTGCAAAAACGAGGCGGCCGGATTCCCATCCGGCGCGCCAGTTGCAGGGAGAAGCGAGAAGACCGTTCCGATCGACACGTTGGTGTCGATGTTGGATGAGCCGTCGAGCGGGTCGATGGCGATGGCAAGAGCCGCTTGCCTGTCGAGCAGCACCGGCTGCTCCAGTTCCTCGGAAACGTAGAGCGCGACCGGAGCGTGGCGCATGGCGTCGAGGAAGATGTCATCGGCGAAGACATCGAGATCCTTCTGGATGTCGCCGTCAGCATTGGCGCCGCGGGTTCCCGCAAAGGCGGTGCCGAGCACCCCTTGATTGATGGTGTTGCGGATTGTGGTGGCCGCCTGCGTCAGCTGACGGATGGTCGCTACGACCGCGGAGCGCAGTTCGTCCGGCTCGCCAAGATAGGAGTTCAGAAAAGCGTCGAGTGTTGCCGCTGGCATCGTAACCTCCCCATCCAGCCGCCTCTCCTCGGGTCGGCCGGATTGGGAAAGGAGAACAAACGACGCTGGATAAGTAAAATTCAATAACTTTACTCAGGCAGTAAAAAAATTTTAGTATGCCGTATGAGAAACCTCACGCTCAAGCAGTTCAAGACCGTTCAGGCAATCATCAGCCACGGAAAAATCGTCAGCGCGGCCAAGGTATTAGGGCTGTCTCCTCCAGCGGTGACGATCCAGTTGCGGCAAGTGGAGGAGGAGTTCCAACTGGCCTTGTTCGACCGGACGTCGGACGGCATGCGTCCCACTGCCGCAGGTCTGGCCTTCGTCGAGACCGCACAGGCCATCGAGGAGCGGCTTCGTCTGCTCCAAGACAAGATGGATGCGATCAAGGGCGTGCGCGCCGGCAGCTTGCGGCTCGGCGTCGTTTCCACGGCCAAATATTTCGCGCCGCGGCTGATGGCCGCCTTCATGAAGGAACATCCAGATATCGACATGCGCCTTGCCATCGGCAACCGCGCCGAGACGATCGACAATCTGAAGAACCACGATATCGATATCGCGCTGATGGGACGCCCGGCCAAGGAAGTCCCGGTGCGTGCTTCGGTCTTCGGCGATCATCCGCTGGTCATCATCGCACCGCCCGACCACCCGCTGGCGTCGGCACGCGACATTTCCAAGGAGCGGATCGCCGAGGAGCATTTCCTCATTCGCGAGCCCGGCTCCGGAACGCGCATCTCACTGGAAATATTCCTGAGCGACGTGCCCGGCCGCATCGACGATCTCGGCGTCGAGATGGACTCGAACGAGACCATCAAGCAGGCGGTGATGGCCGGGCTCGGCATCGCCTTCATCTCTGCCCACACCATCGCTGCCGAAACCGAAGCCGGCCGGCTGGTTATCCTCGACGTTGTCGGCATGCCGATCCGCCGGCAATGGTTTTCGGTGATGCGCAGCGATCACGCGATCTCGCCGGCGATGGCGACCTTCCACGATTTTCTGATGCGCAAGGGCGCGATGTACCTGCCCCTGTTCGGCAAGCTCTATCCGCACGAGGAACCGAACAGTAGAGGTCGCGCGAGTTAGCCTAGTTCAACAAGTTTCGGTCGTAGTAGGGACGTGGCGTGCAAATACAGGAGAACGGCGGTGGCGCTGAGCGGCAGCTTCGACTCGACTAACCCCTAAGGCTCGAATCATTTAGGATGGAAGTCCGAATGGAGCGACGCAACCGCTTGTCCGTATGGCTTAGCTGCGCCATGAGCGGTCGCTAAAGCGATCAAGGCCGAGCGGCCGGAGTCGACCCCTAAGCCGACCGTCGGAAGGCGGGCTGCAAGGTCCGCATCCGGCTGGTCAGCGGGCATCGCCCGAAATGGCTGCCTTTGGAGAGCTGTCTCGGACGAGGGACGGCTTTGCACCTCTTCCGGCACATGGTTCGGCAACCGTTGCTGTTCGTGTGTCAAGTTCCTCCGTCGAGTCCTCGTGGATGTCATCAGCGGCGGCTTGATCCTGCATACGGCAGGCTGGTCAATCCGACTTGCCGAGAGCTTTCAGGATGAATCGGATCTGCTCGCGCAGGCCCGCTTCGGTGTCTTCGCCGTATTGGACGCAGTGCTCGATCAGGATCGGATGGAGGAACGGCGTGAACGCGGTGTGGACGGCACGCGCCGCCGTAGCGGAATCGTCGACATTGAATTCGCCCGATTCGATGCCCTCGCGGATAATGACCCCTAAGGTAATTACCACGTGCTCGATATGCGCCTTGATGGTCGCCCAGTTCTCCTGCATGGCGGCGACAATCAGGTCGTGCATGCGCCTTTCCTTGACCAGCGTCATCTTCTTGTGATGGTGAACGGCGGTCAGTAGCCGACCCAATTTCTCCCCGGCCGACGCGTTCGTGCGCGCGATTGCCAGGGCGATGTCAGCTACCTCGTTCAAAGCTTTCCCGCAGATGGATTCTTTGATTGCGTCCCTTGAGGGGAAGAAGCGGTAGATGTTTGCCGTGCTCATGCTGAGTTCGGAGGCGATGTCGGCCACCGACGTTTTGTTGTAGCCGATGCGGCGAAAGTGCCCCTCCGCCACCTCCAGGATGCGGGCGCGCACCTCGTCGGGATCAGTTCGCATTCGGAGCGGACGATTCATGGATGTCTCCAGGACTGATGAAACGGATCTGCCGGGCTCGCCCTGGGCGATCATTCGTAAGCGGCAAGATCGTCCGGCTGGCCCTGCATATGTTCAGGCAAAACCGGCGGGCGAGAACTTGAACCGTCTTTTCCGACAACAGTGCCCTATTCGGCAGCCATCGCTGTTTGCAATTCCGGTTCCTCGGTCGAAGCCTCATGGGCCACATCTGCGGTCGGCTTGATCCGGAACCACGCGGCATAGAGAGCGGGAAGGAAGAGCAGGATCAGCACCGTGCCGGCCGCCGTGCCGCCGATCAGCGTATAGGCCATCGATCCCCAGAACACGGAGTGCGTAAGGGGGATGAAAGCCAGCACGGCGGCAAGCGCCGTCAGGATCACCGGCCTCGTGCGTTGCACGGTGGCCTCAATGACGGCGTGATAGTCGTCAAGGCCGGCAGCACGGTTCTCCTTGATTTGTTCGGTCAGGATCAGGGTGTTGCGCATCAGGATGCCGGCCAGCCCTATCAGGCCCAGAATGGCGTTGAACCCGAAGGGCTGGTTGAAGGTGAGCAACATCGGCACGACGCCGACGAGCCCAAGCGGTGCGGTCAGCACGACCATGGCCATCGTCGAGAAGGATCGTACCTGCAGCATGATGACGATCAGCATGGCGGCGATCATGGCCGGGAAGATCTTGCCCAAAGCAGTGTTGGCCTTCTCAGCCTCCTCGATCGATCCCCCCATTTCAATGTTATAGCCGGCCGGAAGGGACGCGATCAGCGGCTGAAGGGCTTTCATGATCTGCTTTGAGACCTCCGGAGGCTGAGTCGCTTCGTTGATATCCGACCGGATCGTGACGACGGGCGTCCGGTCGCGGCGCATCAGGATCGGCTCTTCAAGACGGATCTCCGAATGACCGATCTGGTCGAGCGGAATCTGGCGGCCGTCCCGGCTCATCAGCGAGAAATCCGCCAGACGCGCCGGATCCAGCCGCTCAGCCCCAGCGCTGCGCGCCACGATGGGGACATTGCGAATGTCCTCGCGGACCTGCGTGACAGGGATGCCGGTGAGGAGGAACTGGAGCTGCTGGCCTACTTCCGCCGGCGAGAGGCCGATGAGGTTCAGTCGATCCTGGTCAGGGATGAAGCGCAGTACGGGCGTGCGGTTGCCCCAGTCGCGGTTGGCCTGCCGCACGTCCGGGACGCCCCGCATGATATCGAGGGCCTTCTCGGAAATGCTATAGAGTTGCGCGGGATCAGGCCCCGTGACCCGGAACTCGACAGGGAACGGCGTATAGGGTCCGAACACAAGCTGCGTGACGCGGACATCGGCTTCCGGCGCGAGCCCCTGCGATACCGCCTCCCGGAGCCGGTGCTTTAGCGCCTCGCGCGCCTCCGCGTCCGGTGTCAGCACGACGATCTTGGCAAAGGCAGCATCAGGCAGTTCCGGTGCCATCGCGAAGAAGAAGCGCGGAGCGCCCTGACCGACGTAGCTCGTCACGATCTTGGCTTCGGGCTGGCCGTCCAGCCAGTGCTCCAGCTTCTCCACTGTGGCGGTCGTCGTCTCGATGCTGGTGCCTACCGGCAGACGAACCTCGACCAGCACTTCGGGGCGATCGGATGTCGGGAAGAACTGCTGTTTCAGGCTGCCCATGCCGACAACCGAAAGTGCGAAGACGATGCCGACGACACCGCAGGTTACGAACTTGTGGCGCACGGCAAAGATGATGAGCCGGCGAAGGCGCCGATAGTTCGGTGTGTCGTATATGGCGTGAACGCCGCCTTCGACCGGTTTGATCGCGGGCAGCATCTTGACGCCAAGGTAGGGCGTGAAAACCACGGCGACGATCCAGGAGACGATGAGAGCGAACCCTACGACCCAGAAGATATTGCCGGCGTACTCGCCGGCCGTCGAGCGTGCGAAGCCCACGGGCAGGAACCCAGCTATCGTCACGAGCGTTCCCGACAGCATCGGCGCCGCGGTATGGCTCCAGGCATAGGCCGCCGCCTTGATGCGATCCATGCCCTCTTCCATCTTCACCACCATCACCTCGATGGCGATGATGGCGTCGTCCACGAGAAGACCGAGCGCCAGGATGAGGGCGCCGAGCGTGATGCGATCGAAGAACCGGCCGGTCTCCAGCATGATGAGGAACACGGCGGCAAGCGTCAGCGGGACGGCGGCCGCCACGACGATGCCGACGCGCCAGCCCATGCTGAGCAGGCTGATCAGCAGCACGACACCGAGCGCCATCGCGAACTTCAACATGAACTCGTCGACCGCCGAGGTGATGTTGACGGCCTGGTCGGATACCTTGTCGAGCGTTATCCCAAGCGGCAATGTTCGTGCGATGGCCGCCGTCCGATCCTCCAGCGCCTTGCCGAGCGCGCGACCGTCCCAACCCTCCTGCATAACGGCCGCGAGCATGATGGTGGGCTCGCCCTGGCGTCGGATGAGATAGGTGGGAGGGTCCTCGTAGCCGCGGCGGACCTCGGCAACGTCGGAAAGCTTCAGCGTCCGCCCCCGGCAACGATCGGCGTGTCGGCGATAGCCTGGACACTGTCATAAGCGCCGTTGAGCCTGATGAAGACCTGCGGCCCCTGAGTATCGATCGAGCCCGCCGGTGTGACGGTGTTCTGCCGCTGCAATGCGACGATGATATCCTGTGCCGACACGCCCAGCGTTGCCAGCTTGGCATAGGAGAACTCGACGAATATCTGTTCGGGGCGCTCACCGAGGATGTTGATCTTCTTGACGCCGGGCACGTGCAGGAGGTCCTGTCGAATTGCCTCGGCCTGCCTGGCCAGCTCACGCATCGGCATGCCTCTGGCCTTCAGCGCATAAAGGGCGAAGCTCACATCCGAATATTCGTCGTTGACGAAGGGGCCGTAGACGCCGGGCGGCAGGTTGCGGGCTTCATCCCCCAGCTTCTTGCGGGCCTGGTAAAACTCTTCCTGCACGACGGATGGCGGCGTGCTGTCCTTCAGCGTGACCGTCATATAGGCGTAGCCCGGCCGCGTGGTGGTCTCGACCCGATCGTACCAGGTGAGCTCCTGAAGCCGCTTCTCCAACGGCTCGGCGACAAGGTCCTGCATCTCGCGGGCCGTCGCGCCCGGCCATGCCGTCGTGACCGTCAGGGTCTTAATGGTGAAGTTGGGATCCTCCGCCCGCCCGAGCATAAGGAACGCGTAGGCGCCAGCCGCCACGAGCAAGAGGATGAAGAAGAGGGTGACGGCCCGTTCGCGAACGGCGATCGCTGAAAAATTGAGGTTCATCGTCAGTTGCTCCCGCTTTCGGAAGCAGACCTGACGCGAGCGCCCTCCTGCAGAAGATGAGCGCCGAGCGAAACGACCGGATCTCCCATGTTCAGCCCGGAGACCACGGCGCTTTCGCTTGTCACACGAACAAGGCCGACAGGTCGGAAGTGTACGGTCGAGGTGGCGCGATCCAGGGCCCAAACGCCTGTTTTGCCGCCATCATCGAGCACGGCTCCGAGCGGCACCTGGACTTCCGGCTGGCTCGCCTGGCTTGTGATCCGGATAGTCACGGTCGCGCCAAGCGGTGCTGCCGCGGCCTCCCCGTCGAGCACATAGCGGGCCTCATAGGTACGGGTCTGGGGATCGGCGGCATCCGACAACTGCCGCAGATGCGCCGTATGGCGCCCATCGGCTGCATAAACGGCAGCCTCGGCCACAGAGCCGATCGCCGGCCGGATCGTTTCGGGAAGCGCGACCACCGCTTCACGAGGGCCGGCCTGGGCGATCCGAACCACTGTCTGACCGGCGGAGACGACCTGTCCCGGCTCGCCGATGGTTTCGACCACAGTTCCATCCGCGTCCGCCACCAGGACGGAATAGGCCGCTTCGTTTTCCGCGACTTTCGCTTCCGCTTCGGCGGCGGCGAGTTGCGCGGTCGCGGTGTCCAACGCGGCCTTCGCCTGCTCGTAGCGCTGCGGAGTTGCTGCCAATTCCTTCTTGACCAGAACGGCATAGCGCTTTTCGTCCGCGCTCGCCTGAACCAGCACAGCGCGTGCCGCGGCGACCGCATTGCGCTTGGCGGTGAGCGCGAGAGCCAGATCGGTGTCGTCGATCCGCAGAAGCGGTTGGCCCGCCTTGACCCGTTCACCGACGTTCACCAGGCGCTCGATGATCTTGCCGGGTACGCGAAAACCAAGATTGCTCTGCACCCGCGCGGCAATCGTGCCCGTGAAACCGCGTTCGGATCCAGCCACTGGCGCCGCCGTCACCAATCTGACGATCGGCGCTTCCTGCCTCGGATCCGCCACTGCGGTTGCCTGCGTGCGAATGGGCAGCGTGACGAATGCGGCCATCCCTAACCCCGCGGCCAGGACGCTGCCCAGCCCAATGACAAGTCGCTTTTTCATGCCCATCGCCTCATGCCGAAATAGATTGCGTTCATTGTCTATGCTGTGTCCTGCGTCGACCGGCAGCGGCCGGCTGCGACCTGCGCGGCGAGTCAGTCCGGTAGCGCGTCGGCGCGCGGATGCTTGTCGGTCCCAGTCGCGACTGTCACCTCCTCGCCGGACCTCGAGAACGCGTAGAGAGAGCCCCGGTAGCCCGGCATGGAGAAGGCAACGGAGTCGCGGTCGGCGAGGCCCATGACGACGCGCAGCGGATCGCCTCCGCCCTTGGGCGCGAAGGTGGCGGTGACCTCCAGGAGGTCGCCGTCGATTGGGACGTAATAGACCACCATGTCGAGGCGTCCGTTGTGCAGGCTGCCGGCTTCGATTGGGCGTCCGACGGTAGCTTCCTCGGCAAACGCTGGGGTCGCCAGAAACAGCGCGGTCAGGAGCGAAGCGCTCAGGATCTTGCGGATCATTTCGTGTCTCCTTTTTTAGATTGCATTCGCCATCTATATAGCAGATAGATTACGAATGCAATCTAAAAAAAGAGATCGACGATGCGTGTGAGTCGCATACAGGCCGCGGAAAACCGCGAAACCGCAATCAACGTGGCAAGCCGCCTTTTGCGGGAGCGTGGCTTTGACGGCATCGGCCTCAAGGATCTGATGAAGGGTGCCGGGCTGACCCAAGGCGCCTTTACAAGCATCGCATCAATGGAGGACTTGGTGGCACAGGCGTCCAAGCGGGCGATGGAGAGTGCCAACCACCGATGGTCGGCCGCGACCGCGGCAAAATCCGAGGATCCGCTTGGCGCGGTGATCGCGTTCTACCGGGTAGATTCTGACATCTTGATCCGGTGAAACCTTAGTGGTTTTCTGTCCGCTGGTCGGATCCGTGGCGCTGTCGGGAAGACCACCGAGCAGGACGCCCGCCAGCACAACGCGGGTCTCGTTTTCATGCCCATCTCAGTGCGGCCAAGAGCGGAGCGGTCGGGTTTCTGCGGATCATCTCTCATCTTCTCTTGATAGATTGCGTTCGCCCTCTATATAAGATATGGATTACGAACACACGCTAAAAGGGAGATTACCGATGCGCGTAAGTCGCATTCAGGCTGCGGAAAACCGTGAAACCGTTATCAATGTGGCAAGCCGCCTTTTTCGGGAGCGCGGTTTTGACGGCATCGGCCTTAAGGATCTGATGAAGGGTGCCGGGCTGACCCAAGGCGCTTTTTACAAGCAGTTCGCGTCAAAGGAGGACCTGGCGGCGCAGGCGTCCAAACGGGCGATGGAGAGCGCCACCCACCGATGGTCGGCCGCGACTACGGCAAAACCCGAGGATCCGCTTGGCGCGGTGATCGCGTTCTACCTCAGCATGGACCATCGCGAAGAAAGGATGGACGGCTGCCCGATCGTGGCGCTCGGTTCGGATGCCGCCAGACAGGGCGTGGACGTGAGAGCGTCGTTCGAAGCCGGGATCAGGGAATATCTTGAGATGTTTGGTAGTTGGGTTGGCGAGGCCGACGGCGAGCGGCCCGGCGACAAGGCCATGGCCATTCTCTCGACAATGGTCGGTGCGGTGCTCCTTTCGCGCGTCGTCAACGACCCCGACCTCGCGCAGGCATTTCTGGATGCGGCGACAGAACAGGTTCGCGAAGCAGCCGGCGCTTGAACGGCGTGTGCAGCGCTGGCGGCGCACCCAAATTGATAGGAAAATAGATGCGACGGATTGTTGTCACAGGCATGGGAGCGGTCACGCCCCTTGCTGCCGATGTCGAAGCGTCCTGGTCGCGTCTCCTGGCCGGCCGCTCGGGCATCCGCAGGCTTGCGGATGATGTGGTATGCGACCTGCCGGCGAAGGTCGGCGGGGTGGTGCCCTCCACAGAAGAAGATCCGGACGCTGGTTTCGATCCGGAAGCCATCCTTCCGCCGAAGGATCAGCGCAAGGTAGACCGGTTCATTCTCTTTGCGCTGGCCGCGGCACGAGAAGCGCTCGCCCAAGCAAGATGGGCCCCCGTCTCGGAAGCGGATCGCTTGCGCACCGCCACGATCATCGCCTCGGGCGTCGGCGGGTTCCCGGCCATAACCGAGGCGGTGCGCACGGTCGACCGGCGCGGCGTCCGCCGTCTATCACCTTTTACGGTGCCGTCCTTCCTGGTGAACCTCGCGGCAGGCCACGTCTCGATCCGCTATGGCTTCAAAGGTCCGCTCGGTGCACCCGTGACGGCGTGCGCGGCCGGCATTCAGGCGATCGGCGATGCGGCTCGCCTAATCCGCGCCGACGAGGCCGATATTGCCGTGTGCGGCGGGACTGAAGCATGCATGAATCTTGTCAGCCTCGGTGGGTTTGCCGCGGCACGCTCTCTTTCGACGTCCTTTAATCACCGTCCTGATGAGGCCTCCCGACCGTTCGACAAGTCGCGGGACGGCTTCGTCATGGGCGAAGGAGCCGGCATGCTGGTCATCGAGGAATTGAGCCACGCGCTGGCGCGCGGCGCAAGACCGCTGGCCGAGCTTGTCGGCTACGGCACGACGGCGGATGCTCATCACGTCACCTCCGGTCCAGAGGACGGCGACGGTGCGCGCCGGGCCATGGAGATCGCAATCGCCCAAGCAGGGATTTCGCCCCGCGAGGTTCGTCATCTCAATGCCCATGCGACCTCCACGCCGGTGGGCGACCTGGGTGAGATCGAAGCGATCAAGAGCGTGTTCGGGCGCGATTTCGCGATAGCTGTCAGTGCAACGAAATCGGCGACCGGACACCTGCTCGGAGCCGCCGGCGGGCTCGGAGCAATCTTCGCAATCCTGGCGCTCAGGGATCAGATGGCACCGCCGACCCTCAATCTGAGCGCTCCCGATCCGGCCGGCGACGGGATCGACTTCGTCGCAAACCGGGCCCGGCCGATGGCGATGGGCTATGCAATCGCCAATGGCTTCGGCTTCGGAGGCGTTAATGCCAGCGCGCTGTTCCGGCGCTGGACGGATGATCTGGCCGGCGCGAGTACCGGAGTCGCTCATGATTGACGCCTTTCGCTCCGACCTGTCGTGCTTCTCCCACGCCAATCCAAAACGAAGAAAAAAGTGACCTCCATGAACAAAACCAATCTAGGCGTCGCCCTGGTGACCGGGGCATCCAGCGGTATCGGGCACACAACGGCCAAAGCCTTGCAGAACGCGGGCTTTCGCGTGTTCGGAACCAGCCGTCGCGCGGTCGTCGACCGATCCGATGGCGTTACCATGCTGGCCTGTGACGTGACCGATGACACGTCCGTGGCGAAACTTGTCCAGGACGTGCTGGCCGAGACCGGGCGCATCGACCTGCTTGTCAATAATGCCGGCATTGGCCTGCTTGGTGGCGCGGAGGAGTCCTCGATGGCCCAGGCCAAGTCGTTGTTTGACGTGAACGTCTTTGGCGTTATGCGGGTAACCAAAGCGGTGTTGCCGACAATGCGCCGCCAAGGCAAGGGCAGAATCGTCAATTTGAGCTCGGTGCAGGGGTTCATTCCAGCTCCCTATTTCGCGCTTTATTCGTCGACCAAGCATGCCGTTGAGGGCTACTCCGAATCGCTCGACCACGAACTGCGTCCTTTCGGAATTCGCGTCGTGCTGGTGGAGCCCGCCTATACCCGCACCTCATTTGAAGAAAATCTCGCCAGGCCGGATCAGTTGCTCGATATCTATGACTCTGCGCGCGCCGGCATGAATGCAGCTGTGCGGAAAGCGATGGAAAAAGGCGATGCGCCGGAAGTGGTGGCCAGGACCGTTTTGGCGGCTGCGACCGATCCCGCTCCGAAGGGGCGCTATGCGGCTGGAAAAATGGCGCGCCAGGTCCGTTTCCTGCGCCGTTTCGTCCCCGCATCCGCATTCGACAAAAGCCTGCGAAAGCAACTCGGGCTCTCGGTTTGATGACATCGACGAACACCCGTCAAGATCGGAATCATCGACGCTGGAAACATCGGCACCACATTGGCGCGGCGCAACCTGACGCGATTGCTCTGCAGAACGCCCTGCGGTCGTTGGCGTTAGATTAGCGCCATGTTATGTTGCGGCGCGAAAGAGCGGGGGCCACGTCCTTTCACACCCGTAAGCGATCCGTATGTGCGACCCCTGCAGTCTGGTCGGAATCACGGAAACCTCCCGGGCATGGGGTTCGGGATCGATGGGGACAAGGGGTAATGCTTTACACGCTCATTATGATGGTCTGCCTGACGGATGTGCCGCAGACCTGTGAACAACGCGAACAGATGGTGGACGGCCTGGCGATGAATCCCGGGACCGCCTTCATGCAGGCGCAATCGCTGGTCGCCCAGTGGATCGAGACGCATCCCGGTTATTTCGTTCAGCGCTGGCGCGTGCTGCCCGGCCGTGGATCATGATATCCGCCGCGAAGATCGAATGAGGTTCTATTTCTTCGCGGCGAGCGTTTCCGAGACGGCCTTGGACAATTGATAAAGCCGCTGCTCGATTATTGTCGGCACTTCACAGACGTAGGTCAGTGATTGGACGCGTTCATCGAAAATTCGCGTTGCGAATTTCAGCTGTTCGGTTCGCCGATCGATCTCTTCGGGATCTGCACCCGGCTTTGCCCGCAATGCATCGACATCGGACGCTTCCTTGCGCAACGCGGCGGCCATTTCGAGCTGCTTGTGGGCGTAGCGGGAAATGCCGGAGATCACCTGCGAGCGCTCGGCGTCCAGGTGGTCGAACATGCCTTGCACCATCATCGCCATTTTGGGTGCACGTTGCTCGGCCGGCAAGGAGGCCGCGAAATCCCTGATCTTCTTTTGAGCTTCCGCAATCGGCATCCGGCGAGCCGACACTTCCTCGATCAGGGCGGAGATGGTGGGGTCCTTCGACCAGTCCTTCGCGGCTGAAGGAAGGTCCGGTCCGCTCCAGATCTGGCCGAGCGAGAGTTGCGGCACCTTGCGCTGCATGCAGGGCCAGTCCGGATCGGGGTTGGCTGCCATGGCGTTGACGCCCGGCGCGAGCATGGCGACCAGAGCCAGACTGCGAACATGGATCATTCGCGCCATCAGGCATTTCCTCCCGTGTCCTGTTTGCGGGTCATCAGGCCGCGCGAAGGGTCGTAGGCGATGATGGCGGCGGCAAGGAACAGCAGCGTGCAGCCGGCAACGACGCCCAGCGACAGCCAGTCAACCTGGCCGTAGAAGGCGAAGCGGATCAGTTCGACGGCGTAAGTAAATGGATTGGCGAGGCAGATTTTGTAGAGCAGGGGGCTAGCCTCCTGGATACGCCACAAGGGATAGAGTGCCGGAGAAGCGAAATAGCCGGGAAAGATGACGAAGTTCATGATGCCAGCGAAGTTTTCGAGCTGCTTGATCATTGAGGACAGAAGCATGCCGAGCGCACACAGCATCATGCCTGACAGGAACAGCGCCGGCAGCACCGTGAGATAGCCAAGCGGCGGCGCTTTGACGCCCCAGAACCAGGCAACGATCAGGAACGCGTAAACCTGCGCGATTGACACGGCGACACCGGCGAGCATCTTCGAGATCAGTAAAAACCATCGCGGGAAGGGGCTGACCAGCAGGGTGCGCATGTTGCCCATTTCGCGATCATAGACCATCGACAGCGAAGACTGCATGCCCGAAAACAGCAGAATCATGCCGCACAGGCCCGGCGTGATGTAGACCTCGTAGAGCACGTAGGTCTTGTAGGGCGGGATGATCGATACGCCGAGCACCTGCCGGAATCCGGCGGCAAAAATGAACAGCCAGACGAGCGGCCGAACCAGCGAGGATATAAAGCGCTCGCGCTGATGCAGGAAGCGCAGGCACTCCCGCACGACGATCCCTTTGAGGCAAACGAGGTAGTGGTGGAGCCCAAACTGTTCGAACTTCACCGGCGTGAGGGCGGCGACTTTTGCGGGCATTGCGGGAGCGCTCATGGCGACATCTCCGCGATGCCGCTTGTCTCGATGCGGTTGAGCCTGGAAAAGGCGTCGCGGATCGAACTGGCACCGCTCGTCGCAACGACATCGGCCACCTTACCCTTGGCAACCAGGTCGCCCTGCCGCAGCATGACGACATGGTCGCCGTCTTCGACCTCATCGATCAGATGCGTCGCCCACAGCACACCGATGCCCTCGGTTTCGACGAGTTTGCGGATGGTGGCCAGAATGCCCGCACGCGACTGGATGTCGAGACCGACCGTCGCCTCGTCGAGCAGCAGCAGGGAAGGGCGGTGGAGCAGCGCCCGCGCGATCTCGATGCGCCGCATTTGGCCGCCGGAAAGACTGCGTGCCTTGTCATGCTGACGGCCCTGCATGTTGACTGTATCGAGCAGCGCGGCAATGCGCTGCCGGGCTTGGTGTCCGCCAATGCCATGCAGCGAGGCGTGGTAGGAGAGGTTCTGGTGGACGCTGAGGTCGAGGTCGAGCGTGCGTGCCTGGAATACGATGCCGACACGCCTGAGCGCTTCGCCCGAAGCGCGGCTGACGTCATGGCCGAAGATGCGGATCGATCCGCGGCGGGTGCCGTAAAGATGGCTGATCAGTGAGAACAAAGTTGTCTTGCCGGCCCCATTGAGGCCGAGCAGAACGGTGAAAGTTCCCGGCGCGATCGAGAATGAGACGTCCTGGAGCGCTCGCTTCGGACCATAGGAATGGCTGACGCCGGCAACATCGAGCGCTGCCACCTCCTCTCCAGCTCCGCTTGTCCTCACATGCTGCATGCCGCTGGCTCCTTCGGGGCGCGCTGGTCATCTAGTGCACTTGCAACATCCCCGCGGCAAATATTCATCACGTCGGTCTCCCTGATCATTGCTGCGGTCTAGTGGGGCGATATGGCCACGCCCCAAGGCTGCTGGCCCACCGTAACCGATTGAACCGGCTCGTCCGTCGCCGTGTCGATGAAGGTGATGTCGTTGGAATTGCCGTTGGTGGTGATCAGCGTCTTCTGATCGGGGGTGAAGTCGAGATGCCAGACGCGCTGGCCGACCAGGATGTATTTTTCCACCTCGTAGGTTTCGGTGTTGATGACGGCGACGTGGTTCGCTGGGCCGAGCGCGACATAGGCTTTCTTGCCGTCCGCGCTGATTGCGATGCCGACCGGCTGGATGGTTTCGGGCCGCAGTCCCGCAATCGCGAACTGGATCTTCTTCACCACCTCGCGTTTGAGACTGTCGATGACGCTCACGGTGCCGCCGATTTCGGCACTGACCCAGATCTGGGATCCGTCGGGCTTGAATTGCGCAAAGCGCGGACGCGTATCGACCAGGACGTTGTCGGTCACCTCATGGCTGTCGGTGTCGATGAAATGCGCCATGCTGGTGGTTTCGGAGGTGTTGACCATGGTTTTGCCATCGGGACTGACGGCCATGCCTTCAGGCTCCACCCCGACGGGAATCTCGGTCATGACCTGCTTGCTCTCGACGTTGATCGCGGTGACGAGATTGTCGTCCTCGTTGGCGACGTAGAGCGTCTTGCCGTCGGGCGAAAGCACGAACAGTTCGGGATCGGGGCCTGATGGCAGCGTGCCAACGATCTGCAGCGTCGCGGTATCGATGATTTCGATCGTATCGTCATCGCTGGCGCACAAATAGATGAACTTGCCGTCATGCGAGATGGTGATACCGCGCGGCCTCTGGCCGACTTCGACGGTCTTCACCACTTGCATGGTCGCCGTGTCGACGACCGTTATCGTATTGTCTTTCTCGTTGGAGACATACACGGTGTAAGCCCACGCCGGATTGGCCATGAAGCCGAGAATGGCGAGTGCGCAAGCTCGTCTCTGCACGAAAATTCCTCCCGATTGGTTCTACTTAAGGACGCATTTCGTTTCCGGCTGATCGACGCCGAGCGTATCGAGCTCGGAGATCTGGTGGAGATAACCCTCCTGTGGCGATGTCGAGACCACGGATTTGGTGTCGCCGAGCAGGATTGGCTGGCGAAGCTGATGGTTCCACTTGCGGAAGGTCAGCTTCTGTCCCTTGAAGGCGGCGACCGAGAAATCGTCCGAGCGGATGTAGTCGCTGATCTTCTTCGGATCGTCGCCATTGGTCCGTGTGCTGGCTTCGCCCACCGCCCGCACCGCCGTCCAGGCCGACATATCCTTGGACAGCATTCGCCGGCCGGTCGTCCTCAGGAAACGGCTTTGCATTTGAATGCCACCCCATTGCTCGCTCGCGGGATGCCAGGACGATGCGACAAGACCGGCCGTGCCAGCGACCAGCCGCGGTGTCCAGGTGCGGAAGGGCACATAGGTTCCGAACACCTCGCTCTCATCGGCGACAAGCACCACGTCATGCTCCGGCAGATCCTGCGTGAACACGGAAATCTGCTGCTGTATCTGCGTGGCGCCGGTGTCGGTGCGGCGCGCCGTGCCAGTGTCTTTGAACTCCTTCTCGGCGACGATCTGACCGCCGAAGCGAGCCGCCGCGCGGCGCAACGCGGCCGCATAGAGATGATCCCGCTCATGCGAACCATAGAGCAGCACCCAATTCGGCCATTTCTTTACCACGAGATACTGCGCCAGCGCGTCAGCCAGCATGCTTCGTGTCGGCGCCACATGGAAGATGTTTATGCGGCAGTCTTCCTCGCGCAGGCTGTCGTCTGTGGCACCGACATTGAAGACCAGAACGCCCTTGTCGCGGGCGATGTCGGCGATCGACAGCAATTGCCTGGCCGAGAGGTCAGCGACAACATAGCGGTCACCTTTGGCAATCAGATCGTTGAACGCCTGAACCGCGTCGGCGTCCGACTTGACCTCGGCTATGTCGAGGCTGAATTTCTGGCTGAGGAACTTTCCTGTCGTGTTGTTGTCGCCGATCGCCACATTGGCGCCGGCGACACCTTCGTCGCGTGGCGGCAGGTCCAGCAGGGAAAGCGCCAGTTGCGGCGCGTAGGCCCGCAAATAACCTATTCTGATTTCGGTTATCTTTCTTTCCGGCCTGTCGGCTGCGACCGGTTGCTTGCCCGTCACTTCCTGGGCCATCACGCCTGTAATGTTGGCGGTCTGGAAAAAAAAGCACAAAAAGGCCGCGAGAGTGCCTGGCACCGCGCTCGTCATCGATAAAACTGCCCATTCTTGCACTAAAGTCCGATTGTTCCCGGACCAGCGCGAATTCAAGGTGCCCACAATGAGCTTAGCGGACGCCACAAGATTTATCAAAGCCCCGCAAGTGGACTTACGTGTCTGCTTTAGTCCTATTCCTTTTCGCGGGGATACGGCGATGAATGAGCGTATTGCGGTCTCATCCGCAGCAATGGCGGAATGAGAAACTCTATGGGTCGTCATGGGAGGATTGCCTGATGAAAACGCGCGCCGCTGTCGCCGTTGCCGCCGGAAAGCCGCTGCAGATCATGGAGGTCGACCTCGAAGGTCCCCGCGATGGCGAGGTGCTGGTCGAGATCAAGGCAACCGGCATCTGCCACACCGACGAGTTCACGCTGTCGGGCGCCGACCCGGAAGGCCTGTTTCCGGCGATCCTCGGCCATGAGGGCGCCGGCATCGTCGTCGACGTCGGCAAGGGCGTCACCTCGGTCAGGAAGGGCGACCATGTCATCCCGCTCTACACGCCGGAATGCCGGCAGTGCCCGTCCTGCCTGTCGCGCAAGACCAATCTGTGCACCGCCATCCGCGCCACGCAGGGACAGGGTTTGATGCCGGACGGCACCTCGCGCTTCTCGATCGGCAAGGACAAGCTGTTCCACTACATGGGCTGCTCGACCTTCTCCAATTTCACCGTGCTGCCCGAGATCGCGGTGGCCAAGGTCAATGCCGACGCCCCGTTCGACAAGATCTGCTACATCGGCTGCGGCGTCACCACCGGCATCGGTGCTGTGATCAACACGGCCAAGGTCGAGCAAGGCGCGACGGCGGTCGTGTTCGGCCTCGGCGGCATCGGCCTCAACGTCATCCAAGGCCTGCGCCTTGCCGGCGCCGACATGATCATCGGCGTCGACCTGAACAACGACAAGAAGGAATGGGGCGAGAAATTCGGCATGACGCATTTCGTCAATCCGAAGGAGATCGACGGCGATGTCGTGGCCCATCTCGTCAACATGACCAAGCGCGGCGCCGACCAGATCGGCGGCGCCGACTACACGTTCGACTGCACCGGCAACACCAAAGTCATGCGGCAGGCGCTCGAAGCGTCGCATCGCGGCTGGGGCAAGTCGGTCATCATCGGCGTTGCCGGCGCCGGCCAGGAGATCTCGACGCGGCCGTTCCAGCTGGTCACCGGCCGCACCTGGATGGGCACCGCCTTCGGCGGCGCGCGCGGCCGCACCGACGTGCCGAAGATCGTCGACTGGTACATGGCCGGCAAGATCGAGATCGATCCGATGATCACCCACACGCTGAAGCTCGAGGACATCAACAAGGGCTTTGACCTGATGCATGAAGGCAAGTCGATCAGGAGCGTGGTGGTTTACTGACGAGGAGAAAGCCGTCGGCTAACCGGCCAGCGGCCGAAAAATGCAGATGTTCAACCAGGGAGGAGACAAAAATGCCGGAAAAACTGCATCCTAAAATCGACAATGGACTGCCACGGGAAAAGGCCGACTTTGCGGGCGGCACGCTGGTCTGCGCCTGCACCAGCAACCCGGTCAAGGTGAAGGTCAAGGGCCAGATCGCCCACAACCATGCCTGCGGCTGCACCAAATGCTGGAAGCCGGAAGGCGCGCTGTTCTCGGTCGTGGCGGTTGCCGGTACAAACGACGTGACGGTGACCGAAAACGGCGACAAGCTGAAGATCGTCGATCCGGGCGCGCTGATCCTGCGCCATGCCTGCACCGGCTGCGGCGTCCATATGCACGGCCCGGTCGAGCGCGACCACGCTTTCAAGGGGCTGTCCTTCATCCATCCCGAACGCTTCCAGGAAGACGGCTGGTCACCGCCGGGCTTCACCGCCTTTGTCTCTTCGATCATCGAGTCCGGTGTCGATCCGAGCCGCATGGACGGCATAAGGTCACAGCTGAAGTCGATCGGGCTCGAACCTTATGATTGCCTCAATCCAGGACTGATGGACTATATCGCCACCTGGACGGCCAAGCGGTCCGGCGCGTTGCCGGCCTAACGACTGATCAGACACTATCTTTGGGGCCGGACGAAATCGCCCGGTCCCAGGCGTTGGAACGAACGCAGGCGAGCGCGTAGACGGACACGCTTCGTAAGTCATTGCCGACGTGCTGTCAGCCTCGGGGGCGTTGGGCCCAACGGGAATACGCTGAAATTGGTCCAACCGGGTCGTATAGTTCTTCGAGATCAGCGACTGCGATCAGGTGGTTCTGGCTTGGCGCGGCCCAGATCGTGGACTAGCTTGGATATCGCGGGCAAAGTCGCGCCCAAAGCGCGATGGCGACAAGGTGGTGCTCCTTACCAGAACGATACGAGCGCCTAGCGGGGCTTGAACGGCAGCACCATCAGCTTGCCGCGTTTTGCCCAGGAAACCAGCCCGTACACCAGCGCGACCCCAGACCAGCCGATACCATCGGTGCGGCCACGAACAGGGCGGGCGTCGGGGAAGCGTCGTGTGGCGGCCGGCAACAGTGCGAAAGCCGGCGGTCACTGGCTGTCACGCGAAGCCGGAAGTCGGTCACGACCTGTCTCTGTTTCAATCGATCCGTCGCCGGCACATTCGGCCGATTTGGGCCACCGGGCAAGGTATTGCATTTCAGAACGGCCACATCTGCCGCGTGGCGCCGCGGAAATCATGGCCACATTCTGCTTTAGCCGGCCAAGATGGCAATGTACTATTTGCCAATAAGCTGGCCATGGTTGCAGGACTATTCTAGGCCAGACCAAACCGAAATGAAGCTGATGACCGATCGCGCCAGGTTCCTGATCATTGACGACCATCCGCTGTTTCGAGAGGCGCTGCATAGTGCCGTGCAGATGGCCTATCCGGAAGTCGACACGGTGGAGGCGCGCTCGATTGCCGAGGCGCTCGAGCTTCTGACGGATGCCAAGCCGTTCGACCTGGCGCTGCTCGATCTCAGCATGCCCGACGTGCATGGGTTTGACGGGCTGCTGCAGCTCAGGACGCGTTATCCGCGCCTGCCGGTCGTCATCGTCTCCGGCTATGAGGAACCGAAGATCATTTCCGAGGCGCTGTCCTACGGTGCGGCCGGCTTCATCCCGAAATCGGCGCGCAAGAGCGACCTTGCCGCCGCCATCCGCTCGGTGATGGAAGGCGCGATCTATGTTCCCGAGACTTATGAAGGCCGGCCGCGCGACGCCGACAGCACCGACCGCGCCGAGATGGTGCAGCGCCTGGCCACGCTGACGCCGCAGCAGCTCAAGGTGCTGCAGATGCTGCGCCAGGGCCTGCTCAACAAGCAGATCGCCTACGAGCTGCAGGTCGGCGAGACCACCGTCAAGGCGCATGTCTCGGAAATCCTGCGCAAGCTCAACGTCTACAGCCGCACACAGGCGGTGATCGAGGTCTCAAAGCTCGACAATGCCGAGCTGTTTCGCGATCGGGCGGGGTTTTGAGAGGGCTCGCTAAAAAGCGCACTGTCACCCTAGTCGACAGCACTCGTGTCACCGCAATCGGACTAACCGACGGCTCTCACGTTCCTGACACCAGCTAAGCAACCCGCGCCTCCCTAGTCAGATCAAATTCACGCGGCGATTGCTCTGCAGCAGTTAGCCGCTTTCCCTCGTCCAGTAAAATGGCGGCCCCGGGTCCAACGTGAAATGCTTTAATTTTACTAAATTGCTTTTTGAATGCTCTATTAAAAGTCTTCATTAGCTCCTGAGCGAGCGGCGTGTCGGAGACCGTAGCTACGCGGCCATTTATCACAACATCTTCAGCCCATCGCCCACCAGGCGAAAAAGTTACTGTGTCCGGATTGCCAAGCTGATCTAACGAATACCGGATGCCGAAAGGTGTTTTTATCGGCCTCACCTCAATGGGCACAGCGTGGCCAGTGACAAGAAATGATCGACCGCTGGAAGCCGATCCAGTGGTTGAATGCCCAAGAGTTGGAATTTGCATTCTATTGCTAAAAGGGTCGAATTCCATCTTGGGAAAATGACCCATGAGGATGTATTTTATCGAAATTTCAAGTTCTACTGCTTCCAATACGGGAAGAATATCATCCTTTAGCGCGAAGAAGTGAATCTGCTTCATATGAATTACCGCCTAGGCACAAGTAATGGCTGGAATACGCTGACCCGTGTGCTGGGAAGATACGACCAGTTCAAGCCAGCAGATGTGCCAGCAACGCCCTCAGTTGCGCTGGTTTCAACGGTTTGCGCATCAGTTCGATGCCGGCGGCGCGGGCGGCGTTGGCGATTGTCTCCGAACCATCGGCGGTGACGATCAGCGCCGGCACCGCGCGGCCGAGACAATCACGGACTTTGGCGATTGTGGTGGTGCCGAGATCGCCGCCGTCGAGATGCTGGTCGGCTATGACAATATCTGGCAACCAGTCCGTATCACCAAGCATGTCGAGCGCGTCACCGGTCGAGGCGGCGGGGCGCACCAGGCATTGCCAGCGCTCGAGCAGGGAGGTCATCGCCTGCAGCACGTCGATGTCGTTCTCGACCAGCAGCACCCTTGTGCCGAACAGACCGTAGCCGCGCGGCCGCTCCATGTCGACGGTGCTGGCGATTGGATCGGCCGTGTCGCCGATCCCGACCGGAACGTCGATATGGAAAATCGTGCCATGTCCGACCTTCGACGAAAACGTGACGGGATGGCCGAGGGCCGCGGCGATGCGGCGCACGATGGCCAGCCCCAACCCCAGCCCGCCGGCGGCAAGCCCGGCATCCGTCGGGATCACGCCGCGATGGAATTCCTCGAACACCGCCTCGCGCTGGTCGTCGGGGATGCCGCAGCCGGTATCGGCGACGTCGATGCGGATCGTGTCGCCGCGATGCCTGGTGCCGACCAACACGCCGCCCGAGCGGGTATAGCGCAGTGCATTGGACAGGATGTTCTGCAGGATGCGGCGCAGCAAGGTTCGGTCCGAACGAACGAGCGCATCGACCGGCCGGAACTTCAGCGTCAGCCCCTTCATCTCCGCGACCGGCTGAAAATCCGAGCGCAGAGACGAAAACAACGTCTCCAGGCTGACATCGGTGATGTCGGGCTGCACGACGCCGGCATCGAGCTTGGAAATGTCGAGCAAGGTGCGGAGCAGGTCCTCCATCGTCTCCAGCGATCGCTCGACCTGGCGGACCAGCTTTGTGCCTTCCTCGCTGGTCTGTACTTCGGCAAGCGCCGAGACCGACAGATGCGCGGCGTTCAGCGGCTGCAGCACGTCATGGCTGGCGGCCGCCAGGAACCTGGTCTTGGACAGGTTCGCCAGCTCGGCGTTTTCCTTGGCCGCGTTCAAGTCGATGTTCGACTGCTCCAGCCGGCGCAAGGTCGAATGCAGCTCTTCGGTGCGGCTGCGCACCCGGCTCTCGAGCGAAATGGCCGTCTGGAACAGCGAAAAGGCATTGCCTTGCTGGTCCATGGAACGCTCGACGCGGCTGATCAGCGCGGCGTTGATCTTCTTCAGCCTTTCCAGGTCGTCGATGTTCCTGAGCGGCATCCCGGATTTCCTACTCCGCCGCTTCGGCCGCATTGCGTTCACCGAAGGCGATGCCGGTGAAGGTCTGGTTCAGATGCATCGAACGGTACTGTTCGCCATAGGTGCCGAAGCCGAGGACGTTGTTGACCCTGTAGAGTTCCGAAATCTCGCGATAGACCTGCCGATTGCGCGCGTCGAGCCGGCGCAGCACGCAGTCGAAACCGAGGATCAGGTCAATGCCGCCAAGCCTTTCGCTGACGTCGCTGAGCGCGGCGCGGGTCGCCTCGACCATGTCCTTAGGCTGGGCGACGGCAAGCACGACACCATCGTCGATGGCGCAGAAGAACGACAGCGAGCCGTCCGCGTGCATCTTCTGGATTGAACGGCAGTAAAATTCGCCGCCGACTTTCACCACCACCGGGTGCGAGGCAAAACTCAGTGGCGTCAGCATCTGCGCGACGACGCCGACCGAGGCGGCATATTCCTCGGCGGCAATGGTGGCGTTGAATTCGCGCACGATGCGGTGGTCGGGATCGGATGCCGTCACCACCAGCTTCTCGTCGGTGGGAACGAAATTGTCGGTCTTGAACACGTGGAAAGGAATTTCCGTGGTGACCAGCACGATGATGGCGCTGTCGGAGGTCACTTTGCCGTTCGAGATCAGCCGTGTTGTCTCAAATTTCAAATCATCGCCAGCCGACCCACCGATCAGTGGGATGTCGTCGAGCCCCCAATGGATGGCGGAGGTCACCGCTTCTTCGGCATAAGACAGGCCGTCGATCAAGCAGAGCGCGAAAGTGGTGTCGGCCCGCTCGTGCCCGAGGCGCTCGTGTAATGAACGCCTCAGCGCCTCGACTTCGCCGGTAATCCCGTCCATGCCCGATGAGGACAGATTTTCGATCATGGTGCTGGCTGCCGAAAACGATACGGAGGGAAGCAGCATAGCCAGGATCTGGCCTTCCTCCAGCCCCTTGGGCGTTATCTCACCGGCTGTCGAGCAGCCGGCATAGTGGAGCGCCGGCGCGTGGGTCTTCAGCGCTTCCGACAGGGCGACGGCCTCTATGAGGCTCTGCGAGAAAAACAGGAGGGCAAACCCGGCGTCAATGGCCGCTGCTTCCGCTGCCACCGCCCGGGCGAACGCATCCGCGTCAGATTCGTCGGTCGTGAGCACCGAAACGCCGCATGCATAGCGCGTCCGTGACTTGGCCAGCGGCTTCCTCCTCCATTTCCTCCAACGCTCTTTTTGTGCGCGTCTGGCGCGCCGGCGTCGAGGTCATTGTTGTCTTGAAGCGGTGCTTTGGCAATGAGCCAACATGATGGATTTGAAGTTTCTGCCGTTTGACGGCGTCCGCGCAGCCGCTCACAGACGAAAGGCCGCATCGCACCGCCATCCGTGCAACGAAGGCCCAGCTGAATTTGCCGCAGGCGAATGTCAAGGCTCGACGTGCCAAGAATGGGGCAGGGTATCGCGCTTAGCCGTTGCCGCTTTGGACAGGGTGCTAGTCTAGCCTGGCGGTTGTCGTGGTCAATCCGGGGCAGGTGACAACCTACGCCAATGCGCTCGGCAAGCGGGCCAGGACCGACACCACCGATGCTGCTGTAACGCTGCCTTCGTTGGGTCGAGCAAGCGGCAAGTGCCCGTTGCGCGGCACCGAAGCCGAGGCCCTGGCCGGGCTCGTCGCTCGCCGCCGTCAGATTGTGCGGATGATCGCAGCCGAGAGAGCCATGCCCGCACCGCCATGGCAACGCAGGCACCAAAGAGCATCCAGCCAAAAGGAAAAAGACCGGCTGGAGAAGGTGTTGTTTCGCGGTTATTTCCGATCGCTTAGACTCAATTAGGCGACTTTGAGATCTTTCATCGCCTTTTCAACGACATCCTTGATCGGCCTCGATACATCTTCGGCAGCCTTGGTCGTCACGGCCTGAAATTCCTTGGCCTGCTCGACGGTCTTTTCGAGCTGCGTGCGCAAGAAGGCAGTCTGCAGTTCGATGAACTCGGACGGCGACTTCACGGCAACCAGGGCTTCGAGGTGCGAGAAGCCGGCTTCGGCATTGGCGCGCAGAGCAGCAATTGTCTTCAGCGACAACTCGTTGCCGACGGTCTTGGCGGTTTCGAAGCTCGACTGCAGAGCCTTCTGGGTCGTCTCGGTGCCTGACGCAAATTTCGCATAGGCTTCTTTCGACTGCTCGACGCCCTTTTCGGCGACAGCGCGGACCTGGTCGGCAGCCTTCGACGCGTCGAAGGTGGGGAATGCGGTATTTTCAACGGTGTCAGCGGTCTTGGCCACAGTTTCCATCCTTTCCGGTGGACGGCCTTTCACAAAAGCCGTCTCGTTCATTTACGAAACTGACGTTACGGCATTTATAGTGCATTGCAATATTTTTGTGCGACGCACCATCCCTCTTCCAGCGTTCCGAGGGGGCATGCGGAGGGTCGGTGGCATCTCGAGATCGCCGGTTCTGCAGGAAGAACTCTTCTGGACGGACCACCTGATCCAGCATAGCCTCGCAACAGAGCACGACGTTTTGCCACCTGCGTATCTACTTCAGCCGCTATTCGGCAACCGTCCAAGTCTACGTCAACGAAGCGTTAAATTCGTGCGCCGCAAACTTTCAGTGGGCGTACCCGCTGGGCACAAGGCGATCGCTTTCCTTAGCGCGCCATCGAGAAGTTGCCTCGATATGGCGGTGGTTGACGCGAAGGCGCGCCTCTACCGCTTCCAGTGCGCCGTGAAGTGACCACCCCTGGTGGTCTATCGGTTAGCCAAGTTCCGGATCAGTGCGGATGCCTGAAGAAGACAACCGCTTCCTATCATCCAGGCATACAGTCCGACATGATCCGACGGGCTGAAGCCGGTGGGCAAATGCACGATAGGCATTCGAAACGACTTATCGTCGATCACCAAACCAACGGATCGAAGATCCGGTGGCACGTTTCCGGGAATTGCCAAAATTGGGGTATCCTTGTCCCAGACCAAGCTTGTCGCCAGCGACTCTTCATTGTAGGCAACCGAAACATCCGCCCTGTGCCCCGGTGGGCGCCAAAGTTCCAGTTTGAGGTCATAAACGCAGCCTGTCAGACCATTTTCGACCGGCACCATCCAAGGTTCCAAGGTGGCGGCCGTCGTGTCGGAAACGCCACGAGACCCACCTATGGTTTGGAGCTGACCAGCGGCATTCCCCAATAGATCCGAAATCGCAGTCAAACTCGAAGAAGCGCCTGCCGCCCCGTTAGACGTTGATGCAGAACCCGATGCGTCGTCAGTCACCACAATATCGGCAGGTCCCGGCAACGCAGTGACCGAGCCATCGTCACCCATCAAAGTGACAGTCGATCCACCCTCGATGTGCACGAGGTCGCCCAGTCTGAACAGTTTGCCGAGCTGAGGGCTGTCCGCGGGAGGATCGACAGCGACAACGACATACTCGCTGGCCGCAAGAGCGCTCGAGCAGGAACCAACTGCTGCGATAGCCGCAGCCAGTAGGAAAATGATTTTGGGTTGCCGATACATGACGCACGTTCAACCATACGCTTGTTTTACTTGCCTTCAAGATAGATCCTATCGCCAGCCTCACCCTGCTTCAGTCTCCCAAGGTGATAAGCAACGAGGCCATCGTTGGGATATTGAATGGCCAGCGATGCAAAGGCAGCAGCGGCAGTCTTGTCGCGCGCGGACATCAGCAAGTAAGCTTGCGAATAAGCCTCCACCATCTCGCGATTCATACGCCCGTCTTCCAGCAACTCGAAGGCTGAGATCCACCCAGTCTTGCCTTTCAGACACAACACACCGGACGGCCGAAGCAGGTAGTCATCGGAAGAGTTCGCCACCTCCTCGCTGATGCAGTTCACGGTACCTAGAAACTTGTTCGCGCCTTCGAGCCTGGCAGCGGTGTTCACCGTATCGCCCATGGCCGTGTAGTTGAAGAATCGATTGCCCCCAAAATTTCCGACAACTGCAGGTCCTCGATGGACGCCGATACGAGTGACGCCAACGTCATGGCCTCTAGACTTTAGATCTGTCCGAAATCTTCGAGACATCGCGACGGTAGCAAGCGTTAGTTTTAGGGCCCTTTCGGCTTGGTCCTCCTGCACACCCGGTGCACCAAAAAAACCAATGACTGCATCGCCTATTAGTTTGTCTATCGTGGCGCCATGTTCAATGAAGAGACCACAAACCGCCTCGAGGTATTCATTCAGAACCGTAGCAAATACCTCTGGTTCCGTCCGTTCGCCCAAACTGGTGAATCCCTCAAGGTCGGTGAACACGCACGTTATCAAGCGTTCGGATCCGCCGAGGCGCAGCGACGCCGGCTTGCTGACTAGCTCTGCCACGACTGCCGGGCTGAGATACTGAGAGAACGCGTTCTGGACGAAACGCCTTTCTTTCGAGTCCCGGTGCCATGCCAGAATTGCGACGAATCCGGAGAGCCCTAGCAGCAGCATCGACGGCGCGACCATAGGTAACAGAATTCCGGCCTTGGCAAACGCGGTTGCTTCTAAGATCAAAACCAAAACGACTGCGCCGATGATGACCACAGGTTTCACCAACACTGATATGCGGAGCCAAGCGACCCAGATGCAGAGCGCCGTCGCGAGAACGAAGGGCGCAAACGCCGCCACCGCCTCTGGCGTAATGATTTTGTCGCCCTTGATCAACCTCGCCAGCGCATTGGCATGAATAACGACACCCGGCAGCGCTCCGGCAACAGAGCCGTTCAGCACGGCAAAGGGGGTTGCATGACGATCCTGCAGCGGGAGGTCAACGCCGATCAAAACGAACTTCCCGGCGAACCAGGCCGGGGGCGCGAAAGCGGCGGCGTGCGCCGGATATATTGTAAATCGTGCCGGATGAATGCCTGTAGCCCGATAGTAGACCATCTTCTCCGCAGCCTGCGATGCCGATATGCCGGCGGTCTGCGCGAGCGCTGATGCAAAGCTAGGTTGCCAGTTGCCATTCACCAGGCGCCCTGGAAATTCTTCCCGCACAACCCCGTCGACCCTATCATGAGACAGGGCCGCCAGTCCGCGGATGGCGCTTGGCGCGAAGCGACTAAGGTACGACAGTTGCTTGTCGGTAAGGTCGTCCTCGTGTGATGCAGATGCGACAATTACGGGACTTTCGGCCGCCTCGATAACCTCAGCCAGGCGCCGATCCTTCTCCGCCTCGGTTGGCTGATCGAAAAGCAAGTCAATGCCTATTGTTCTCGGATGAGCTTTATCGATTCTCTGCACGAGGTCGGCCAAGGCACCCCGATCCAGCGGCGATCTATAGGGAAATCTTTCCAAGGTCTGCTCTGTGATCGTCACGATCACGATGTCTGTCGGGGGCGCAACGAAGGGCGAGATGGTCGTCATCAAGACGTCGCGCAGCAGTTTCTCGCCCGAGGGAGAGAATGTGGCAATGCAGGCTCCCAGAATGAAAAAGAATCCGAGCGATGCGAGAAGGCGCCCTTTTTGAACCTTTCCGATCGGCGTGAAGACGGCCAAGCTGCGTGCAATCCGTTTCGGTCTATCGGCGTGAGTTTACACAGCATAGACCGCCGGCGAAGTGAGGGCTAGCGGTAGGCCCTTCGCTAAGTCCGTTGGACTGTCCGGTAGTGGGTCAGTTTGAAATTTGAGGGCCTCGACGCGGCCGTCGCCTTCGGACGTTGGCTCATATATGCTTAGCGGAACGCATGGGAGGGAAGGATGCGTGTCACAAGCCTGTTTTTCCTATTAACCGGTCTCACGATGCCAATTGCAGCCTTCGCTCAAGGCGAAGTATCGGTCGAACGAGGGTTGCAGGTATCAATCATCGGCGGGTGTCACGATTGCCATACCGAAGGCTACAGCGAAACAGAAGGCAAGATTGATCCTGAAAGGCTTTAATGGGCAACTCGGTCGGTTGGCGCGGTCCTTGGGGCACGACCTATGCGACCAATCTTCGGATAGATGCTTCGGTAATGAGCGAGCGTGGATTCGTAGGGATGCTGAAGCGCATTAGAACGTCTCCACCGATGCCTTGGTACAATCTTCGAGCGATGGAGGAGAGCGATATGCAATCGCTCTATCAATACATTAGGTCGCTCGGCAAACACGGGAAGCCGGCCCCCAGCCGCATTCGCCCTGATAAGGAACCGACGACGCCATATGTTCAACTTGTGCCACCCCAAATGCCGAAGAACTGACAAATATGCCCAGAGCTGAGGAAGAACGGCGCCCGGTAAAAAGCGCAGCGTCAGATTTCAAACTGATCCACTACCGACTATCCGTTGGACTTGACACTGCGAAGCACCGGGCTCAGTCTCGCAAGATTGCTCCGGTTTTGTCCAGTCTATCGACTGGTGAACCCGCTGAATGAGCCGAGACTAAGGATATACAGCCATGATGGCGCTTCGCTTCGCCATTGCGCTTCTTCTAGTTTCGCTGAGCGCCCAAGCGTGGGCAGAACGGCGCGTCGCGCTGGTCATCGGTAATTCTGCCTATAGATACGCGGTTCCACTTTCCAATCCAAAAAATGATGCGGTGGATATGACCGCAAAACTGCAGGCGTTGGGCTTTGAGGTGGTTGCAGGCGAGGACCTCGATCTGAGCGGGATGCGCGGCACGGTTCGAGATTTCATCGGCAAGCTGGATGGTGCCGACATGGCGCTTCTCTTCTATGCCGGCCATGGCGTCCAGGTGAACGGCACCAACTACATGGCTCCCGTTGATGCGCGGCTATCCACATATAACGACCTCGACTTCGAAGCCGTGCCCATGGACCTCGTCTTGTCGGCCATGGAGCGAACCACGAAGGTCAACCTGGTATTTTTGGATGCTTGCCGGGACAGTCCTTTCTCACAGAACCTTGGGCGCTCGATGGGTACGCGATCAGGGTCGGTCGGTCGGGGCTTGGCAAAGCTAGGCACGGGCGTTGGATCGCTCATAGCCTTTGCAACGCAGCCCGGGAACGTTGCGCTGGACGGCGAGGGAAGGAACTCGCCGTTCACATCTGCGCTGCTGAAGAATCTTGGTACGCCTGGCCAGGACATCTCCCGCGACCTCATCAACGTCCGTAGGGATGTGCTTGAAGCAACCGACGGCAAGCAAGTGCCATGGGACAACTCCTCGCTGACGGGCGACGTCATTTTGCAACCGTTGTCCGGAAACACCGCTGTCACGGCGGGTGCGAAAGGAGGGGACGTAGAAGTCGCCTATTGGGAGACCATCAAGGAAAAAACGGACAAGCGCTTCTTTGAGGCCTATCTCAGACAGTATCCAAGCGGCGCCTTTGCGGCGTTAGCCAGCTTGAAGATCGACGAGATCGAACAGGCAGCAACAGATCGTGGCAAAGCCCCCTCGATTTCCATCGCGGGCGTGGCGGTTGCAGAAGCTCATCCTGATTTAGATGTGACGCAAGCTTTGGCTGATCCGCGCGCGTTGACAAAGGCAACGCAAACAGAGCTAACGCGAGTCGGCTGCCTTGTCGGACAGGCAGACGGCAAATGGGGACCGGGAAGTCGGAAAGCTCTTCAAGCCTTTGCCGAGCAGCGGGGATTGAAGCTTGCCAGCCTAGAGCCGACGAAAGAGGTGTTGCGCGCAATCAAGAATATCCCAGAACGTGTCTGCGCTCCGGTCAAGGTAAAGGCTTTTGATGGCGCGTGGGCACTGACGCGGCGCGCAGGTAATTCCGCCTGCGATTACACTGAACAGTCAACGACAATCTTTATCGATGGAACGGAAATTTCCGCGATGGTGCCTTTGGCCGGAACAATCACCGCCGACGGGGCATTCGACATCTATTTAAGTTTCGTCGATGACGATGGTGCGCCAAGGCAAAACCATATCATCGGCAGGCTTCAAGGTGCGAAAGGCAGCGGTGAGTTTTCTCGAGTCGGAGGCGAGTGTGCAGGTGTCGTAAGACTTGACAAGCGTACTGAATAGGGCCGGCATTTGCGGGTCCGTGCAAACGCCGACCAAACCATTCGGACGTGGTCCGTCTCATTGAACCAACGTTGAAGTCGCGTGGACTTTGCCGTCGTCGCGCACCTCGTAAAATTTGTCGTCGTCAATGTAGATAAGATGACAAACTGGTTTACCTTGGTCTTGTGAACAGGCCTTGTCGCCGTCGAAAGTCAATGGAACTTTGACCTTTATCTTAGTTTTGTTGTTCACCAAAGCTTCGCCAATTATCTGTTTTTTCTTCCAGTTCCAGACAAGAGTGGCAGTTATGGCGGCTCCAGCGTCGTATATAATTACATTTACCTTTTTCCCATTAGCAAAAGTCTTAAATTCTTCCATCGATGCTTTCTTCGCGCTACTTGGTAGATCCTCGGCCCAAGCGGACATAGCAAGTGAAAACGTAGCTACGACAACAAGCGATAACAGTTTCATCCTATCCTCCCCATCCCCCGCCGGTTTGACTGAAATGTCTATATATTCTTAAGCGAGGAGACTGAAAATTATCATGATAACAAGCTTTCAAGAAGCGGAAATCAGCGCGTCCTAGATGTCGTTGGGGACATTTGCTCAAGTTGAGCGAAGCCGCACATTCTAGCATGTTCCCTAGGATTTGCGCTTAAGCCAACGCGTTCTCGGTGTTTACAATGCGCAGACCGCCCGAGCGTGTGATGCGTGGTGTTTGGATTGCGAGCCTCTTTGCACTTACCGCCGCGTATGTTGCCGACCAAGCGGGCCTTGAGGGCATCGTCTCGAAGCGCGCCGACAGCCCGTATCGAAGCGGCCCGACGACGAATTGGCTGAAGACGAAGAGCTTCACAGTCCAGGAATACGAACTATTGGGCGTCGAGCGCGAGCCGGGCAAGGCGGCATTCGCCTTGCTGGCGAAGCCCGGTACCGGAAAATATGCCGGTTCGGCTTTCATCACCTTGAACCGGGAGATGCGCGAACGGCTGTGGAAGCGTGTCCAAGAGCACGCCGGGCCACCCCCGAAGGCCGGCGACCATGGGTCAGGCCGGGCTGAAAGCCCACGTCAAGCATCTACGGGGCGAGTTCGGATTTCGCCACGCCTCACTGCAGGATTCAGAGAGGAGTGGTACCTCCAGCGCACACGGCACGAATTAGCCGGCAAACCGCGGCGGGCGGGTGCCTCGGGGACACGATGGTAGATTGCTAATGCGTTTGCGGGTGTGGCCTTAAGTCGCAAACTATTGGCTTCAGAAGCAGGGCGTCGGGCTTCATTGACGGTGCTGCCAACACCATATGGTGATCCATAGCCTCCCAAACGAGAGAAGCTCGCCCCTGACGGGTCGCACTGCGGCCGTCATCCGGCAATTGCTGTGAACTAGGAAACCATCATGCCTGAAAATGTTAGACTAACTTCGAGAGATGTCCCCCTCATTCAGCTAGGCCTCTATCAATGCCGCTTCCCGGTGAGCGAAGACCCGTCAGTACCCGGTGGTTATCGTTTTTGTGCTGGG